>NZ_JBWBUY010000004.1:0-39768 GCF_056173585.1 Cytobacillus sp. QJM3NY_8 | reverse complement strand
AATAAAAACCCCTTCCTGTTTTTTTGCAAGAAAAGGGTTTGAAATGTATTCTCAAATAGGGTATACTATACCTAACTAAATTGAATACAGCAACAAACCACAGACCAGCGCGCCAACGCTGGTTTTTTCCTGCTTGTCCACATAATACTATACTTGCGAATATTTGACAATAGGAAAGTTCACTTTGAGCAAACAAGTAGACAAGAATCATGTCGCCAGGCTTTCATATTTGCCGAATTTCGCACAAAAATAAACCTTGCGACTATTTATGACCGCAAGGCTTAAAATTGAAATATGGGCTTTCTGTGCGTTTATTCTGCTTTTTTAATTTCATTTAGTTTTTCTTCAATCAGTTCGCAAATAATATCTTTTCTCGTTTTTCCTGTTTTATTTTTAATTTCGTCAATCATATCTATAAACTTAGGGTCTACATCAGCCAACAATCTTGCTTTAACATGTCTCTCAGAAATAACTTTTGCTTTTTCAGCTTCTGCTTTAACTCTTGGGTCTTTATAATTTATAATAGCTCCGCCTTCACACTTAGGGCATTTACTATATCCATCTTCCGTTTTTGTTGGTTCAATAGAAATTACTCCATCACCTGTCCAGCCACATTTTTTATCCTTGCATTTGTATAAACCCATCTTATATTTCCCCTTTCGGTTATTATCTTGTCTTAATCATAAATGTACGTACGTACATTGTCAACTCTTCGCAATAAAAAAATTCCCAATTATGGGAACAAAGGTTTAAATAGCACCCCCTACTTCTTTCAGCACATTCAGCAGCAATGGCATGATCTGGATAAGTACGTAACCTAATGAACCGTTTTGAATTCCTGTCCACGCTCTTTCAGATTTACCTAACATGAAGAAAAAACAAGATCCAACTATCACAACCGAAGCTATGGGGAAACTAAGGGCCACCATTAGATCAACTAACGGATCCAAAGCATGTGCCAGGGTTTCCAGGGCTTTTGCGCTCATCCATTCCGTTGCGCCTGCCGGAACTGCTTCAGGTGTAGCAGCTGAAGCTAATGAAGGGAAGAAGGCCAGGGGAAGGGTTGAAGAAGCAACGGCTTTTAAGTAATTCGGCTTTTTCTTTCCGGCTTTCTTATAATCCCCCGCCATAAACTCTTTGATTGTCATAGTTTGCGTTCTCATGATGAAATCCCTCCGTTTATTTAATATCATCCCACAAGTAAACTAAGCATTTAAGGTCCTGGCATAGTTCCTGAAGCTTCTTTTGCCTATAAGGTGTAGAAGTCACCCAAACTAGAACAAAGTCCGGGGAAGCCTTCTGCAAGTCTCTGTATTTCTTAATCTTCAAAGCGTTTTTGCTCATGGACTGTTTGTGATCCACTTCGACAAAGTGATATTTTCTATTAAGTTCATAAACTGAATCAGCCACAACGAACACTTTTGAATTAGGGATCTTTATTTTCACTTCATTTTTCCAGGTAGAGGGCCGGCCCTTTGAAATATACAGATCATTCCTCATTAAAAAATGATTGATCATAGGCGTTTTTCTCCGGGCTTTTGTGGCCCCTATCTGTTCCCGGCCCGCTTTGTTTAAGTAATAGATGTTTTTCCGTTCATCCGTAAAAACAGCAATTCCTTCAATGCCGCTTAATACCCTTTGGGCATTGCGTTCCTTCCCTAACCTGTGCATTTTCTGCAGCTGTTCCCTGGTCAGATAGTCACACTTCTTCAAACTCAAAAGGATTTCTTCCTCCCTTTGCTTCTGATTGATCTTCAAGGGCTTCATCCTCCTTCCTGGCTTTAATCACGACAAACGGCTCTATTTGTTTTTTAATCTCTTTATTGCTGATAAAAGGCGTTTGAACAATCGTATTGGAAACGGTCTGATAAATAGCCCGCCCTGGAATTTCCGGCAATTCTTCAGCCCCGCCTTCATCCAGAACAGCCCGGCTTGCAATATTGGTTTTCAGCTTAAAACAAACCCTGGCTAAAGCGTTCTGACGTACCTGTGAGCGCAATGTTTCATTCGTTGGGTATTGGGTTGCATAAAGCATTCTAAGACCGCAGGCCCGCCCGCGCCTGGCTATATCCTCAACAATATCTTGGCAATCAGGTGTAAGATCCGCAGCTTCATCAATGACAATAAAGTGACGGTCTTTTATGCCTGCTTCCTTTGCATCTTCAAAGCCTTCTCTTTCTAAATACTCATGCAACATGTTCATAAGGTTCTGAACGCGCTTCAGGGCTTCATATGCGCCTTCTGCATCCTTTTCAAACTGTTCCACCTGTTTCAGGTTTCGGAACCGGGAGAAGGCAAGCCCGCCCTTTAGATCAATCAAATGAAAGCGAACGTGTTCCGGCTGCTGTTTTGCTAATGTCGTAATGACCATTTTAATAAACTGTGATTTCCCAAACCCGGCAGCGCCCGCCACAATCATAAAATAGTTGCTGTCAAAGTCATGATAAATAAAATCACTCCTGGTTCGGCCTATCGGCACATTCCATCCCTTTGAAATATAGGATTCTTCCCAGGGAACCGATTCAGGAAGCCCCGCATCATAAACCCGGATCTTTAGCATTCCATCAAACTCTAATTCTATTTCTTTCCGCTGGATCTGTTTGGCTGTCAGAACCTTCTTAACTTGCTTTAGAATGTCTTTATTTAGCTTAATAGATAAAAGGTCTTTAGGGCTGAATAGAAGCGTTTTGTGCCGTATATTCAAACCATCTTCCAAAATGTGCTTTTCACTTTCAATCTTCTTCCGATCAAACCCCAGGGGAAGCTGATACACATATTCCACACCCCCTTTAAATTTGGTTTTTCTATGGATCCTGATTGTTTCCCCGGCTTTTCCGTTCCATCCGGAATGAGAAAAGATCTTTTGAATTTTATCCGCATCATTGGTTGCCGGGCCGTTTGATTTTAAATAAGCCATTCCTGTAACTCCTGCCATTAGCAAAGTAGAAGCGATTTCAAATATCATGTTGCCACTCTCCTTTAGGGATATTACAAAGTAATAGCTTCTGGCAAAACGAATTTTAAATATAAGGGTTCAAGCCTTGGCGCTATTGGGTTTCTTCGTTTCGTTGTCGTATTCTCTATAAGCATATGACCCCGTATTTTATTTTTGCCTGTACCCATCAAACTTTTTTAACTAGGACAGGAAGGTTTTTTAATGGGAAAAGCCAATTAGTAGACAAAGGGAGTGGAGGACATGACCAAAATAAGCCAGGCGATAGAGGAAAAGGGTTATAAGAAAGGGTGGGTGGCTAAACAGGCAGGCATAGCCCCAGGAACTCTTTCAAGGATCCTTTCAGGGGAAACAGAACCAACTTTAAAAGTGGCCCTGAAGCTTGCAAAGGTGTTGAATAAGACAGTTGAAGAACTTTGGGGAGAATAATCTTCATTTAGCAGATTTTTCAAGACAACGCCTTTCCGCGTTTGAAAATTTAGTTTGCTTAAAGAGTATTTATAGACAAAAAAAGAAGGCCCTTTGGCCTTTGTCGCTGTTTTATCGTACTGCGACATAATTAATTAGTAATCTTCGTCCTTGTTTTCGTAACAAACTCCACATAGAACTCCGTCATCATCAACCCAATTTTCGCCAAGTTCATCACCGCACTCTTCACAACGGCAACTAGCAATAATCTCTTTTAGTTTACTTACCTCTGCTTTAAGCCCTTCTACATCATCAATGACAGCATCATAATAAGATTCTTCGACTAACAAAACCTTTCCGACACTTTCAATATTCATCTTTTCCCAAAGGGATTTATCTCCTTTAACATCCATCATTTTCATTTCCTCCTTTTGTTTAATTGCGTTTTATTATCGTATTATTCATTACTTATCGTCTGAAAAAATCTCATTATTGTCTAAGGTAATGCTGATTTCAGATTTATTTACGGTGAGATTGACATTACTCCAACCACCGTTTTTATCTCTAAAAACAAATACTTTTCGTCCATCTTTTTCTTTGTCAACTCTTTTGAGTAAGTCATCAAGATTCATCTTTATTCTCCTTTCTTTACTGAACTACATATGTCTATTATACACTAATTATCTATTCACAGCACTAATTCCAGCCTTAGTTAACTCATTTTCTAATCGTTTAATTTCTTCTTGTTGTTCAGTGACTAAGTTATATATTTCTTTTTCTAAATTGCTTAATTCCTTCTGCAACCAACCTTTGTCACACACTCTTGAAGGGTGTGCGTTTATGTGGTCAATATATTCGATTATTTCCTGTAGTTTTTTCACTTTCTCACCTTCCAGTTATATCGCATTTTATGTCTACAATTCATTAAAACTTCCGATTCCAAGGCAAATTTTTATGCGCTTCCAATACTTCAGGATAATGTTTAGGGCAGTATTTCTGCCTGGGATCATCCCCCGGAATAGGCTTCATTTCCACTTCTTCAGGATCAAACCACTTGGCGCAATATATGCACATGATTTTTTTCTCAAACATTACTGACCTAAGTATTCCTTAAACTCTTTATATTTCGGCTTTTCAACGGCTGTCACATGCTTGCATTCTTCACAGCGCATCAAAACCTTTCCTTTCGGCAATAACGCCCACACAATAGCAGCCAGGAACAATAAAGGCGCTAGAATCCACCCTAACACCGGGATCCACACCATACAGCCTGCACTTGCAAATAGAATCAGAAACATTGGCAATTTCGTTACTTTGTTACTTCCGCATTTTTCACAATGAATAATATTTTGGCCTTGCATCCTTTTTCCCCCTCATTATCAAACTATAATGATAGTAACCTTCTTAGGTTTACGGGTGCAAGGCCCATATAAAAATATTAGTCTTTAATCCGCATTAACAAAACAACCGCAACCGCCAATATCAAACAGATCTAATTGCTCTGGCTCTTGTAGATATTCAAGTCTTAGTTGTTCTAAAGACAAGTTTTCTTTAATTCCGTTTTTCGTGCGCTTTAATATGGTTACGTCTTGGCCTAAAAACTCCTGCATTTCTTTTTCATAGTTTTCCATCCATTCAAAGCGTTCCGGGAATGTTTTTAAAAGGTGTATGAAATGACCCTGACCACCCCTGACGCACATTCCAGAACAGTTATTATGGGAAAATCCAAGTTTGTAAAGTCTAGGAACCTCAATACCTACTTTTTTTAATTCGGAAAGCATATCATCTTTAGTTAAATACGGTTCTTGACACATTGGAAACTCCACTTGGTAAGGCGCCCAATTCTTTTTAGGTGCTGCCGTTCTGTGGTCTTCTGTCCAATCAATCCCAAGATATAATATACATTCATCTGGACTGTAATGGGCTTTAATCCACTTGTCGGCCGTTTTTTGTTTCAACATGTGAGAACATTGTGCTAATCTGCTGTTCCCCAACCATCTAACATCTTTAAAAACTTCCCAAGGTGTCCTTCCATCTTCAATCCTTATATATTCAGCACCCAAATCCTTTACCGTATCATCAATAAACCTATATAAATCTTCATCTTCTATTAAAGTATCAGTGAATAACAAAATGACATTTTCTTTCCCTTGTTCCGCAATCACTCTTTTGGCTGTCATCCAGCTGCCGATTCCACCACTATAAAAAACAATATGTTTCACAAAACCGCCCCTTTCTTTACCTTCTATCTTAATATTATACGCTTTAAGCGAACATTTCAAGTAAAAAAAGAGAAAAAATCAATAAAAGTTATCTAAAAGAGAACTATCGTTTCCCCTTTTTTCTTTTTCCGCAACGGTTAAAAAGATCACAGTAAAAGCGAACCATATAAGAGATACGGCAACGGCAGCTGGCGCAGCTCCCTTTTCCATTAGTACCCATACTAAAACCCCGAAAAAAGCTGTAACCGCTGTTAAAGTTGCCGTATATAAAAGATTTATCATCTGTCCAGTCCTCCTTTATATCCATTAGTACGCATAAAGCAGCCAAAAGTTTCCTGAATTATTAAAATGTTCGCAAACGGCAGAAACTTCTTTTGCCCTCTTTTAACCCATACCCTGCTGTAGTAAAATAAACGTGACATAAGGAACTTTGTGAAATCCTTTTTCGCTTTAAAGGGGAATAGTTCCTATAAGCCGCATTATGTAAACTAGCAATTTGACGAAAAGCCCGGTCTATCAGGCTTTCTTTTTTTACCCAAAATAAAAACCCTGGATTGTTCACCCAGGGCAGATTTTTTCTCTTTTAGAATACGAATTTTGCTGAAAGAGAACTTTTGATTGGTGAAACCCCCTCACTTTCCAGGCAGATCTTTTCACAAACTTTCCGGGAAAGTGAAAGGGTTTCTATAGATTATTTTTTATAAACATCAATGAATGAATCAAACCCTTTTGCTTTTAAAGCAGCTGCTCTTTCTTCTGCGTTCTTTTTGTCGCTGAAGGATCCTGTGACAACTCTGTAAAAAGTTCCGGCTGTAGGTTTTGGTGCTGGCTTAGGTGCGGAAGCTTTCTTTTTCAATCCAAGGAAAGAAGCAACGCCTTCCACATGGGCAGCAGCAAGGGAGATTAATTTTGCCCGATTCTTCAGGATAGCAGCATCCCCGCTATTATCAATGAAACCATTTTCCGTTAAAATTGCAGCCATTTTCGATTCTCTTAACATATGGAAATCGGCTCTTTTCTTCCCTCTGTCTGTTGTAAATACTCCTGTTCCCATAATCTTAGCGTGAACAGCGTTCTGGAAAGCCTGTGTTGCTGAACCTACCCCTGGATATACAAAGGATTCAAACCCTTTCGCTTTGCCCCCTCCTGCATTGATATGAATGGAGCATAGAACGTCAGCACCCCAGGCATTAGCTTCATTAGTCCTATGTGATAAAGTCAGGGATTTATCCGACAATCTGCTAAACTTCCATTGAACCCCTTCATAATTCTTCATCATGCCATCAATATACTTTCCAATCTCCAAAACAACGTTCTTTTCTTTCAAGTTGTTTGCAACTGCTCCTGGATCAGTACCGCCATGCCCTAAATCAAAATATACTTTTTTCATATATTTCACTCCTTATTTTGGTTCGTTATAATTTTTGGCTCTTTCGCTATCCTGGAAAGCTTCCGTTGTAGGATCCTGCACCACTCCTAAAGTAGAAAGAACGCCGAAAACAGCATTGATCAGAATAAGAACCCATTCCTTCATTTCCTGTGTAATAGAAAAATCCGTAACACCTGCAGCATGTGCGCCTATAAGCAGAACTTCAGCCAAAATGATAAGCTGTGATACCAAGGCGATAACCCACATTTTATTTTTAAATCGCACTTTCCAGTTAATCATTCAAAATCCCTCCTATTGCAAAAATACAGCTATTGCTGCGATAATCCCGGCAAGACCGCCCGCGCCAAAAATCCCGGTCAGGATCTTTTCCCTTGTATCCATTTTCTTTATCTTCAACTCTTTTTCCGATTGAGCATCAAATTCAACCTGTTTCAAAACATGATCAGCAAAAGGCTTTAACAATTCTCTTGTTTCCCGCCCATCCTTCATGACGGTTAACTCTAATTGCGCCTGGCCTTTCTGAACGCCAATTAAATCCGCTTTCAGGGCAGACATTTCCTGCTTGAATTGCGCGTTTTCAAGTTCTAAGGCATCTAATCTGGGAAGCACGTTGCTGTTTATTACTTCTTCATGTTTTTCTAACATTTCCAGTCCCTCCAATGGTCTACCCCCTCCGCTTTAAAGATCTCTCTATTTAGTTGTGATAACTCTTTAATCACCCCCTTTTAGGACATAAAAAAAGAACCTTATTTTTTAGGTTCTGACTGTTTGTTTTCAAGTTCCTGGATTTTCTGCTGAAGTTCCTGGTTTATTTGTAAGACATGATCAAGCTGCGCTTTATACAGAACCGCCTGATAGTTAAGTCGGCCCATTTCATTCTGAATATAAGGATCTATATTAATTTGATTTTGTTGGTTATTTTCGTTCATTGAATACCATTCCTTTCAAGCTTTTCTTTTAGTTCTCCGATTTCCGTAAATAATTCTTTGAATAGAGGAATATATAAAGCAGGCAGTCTGTCATATTGAATACCTTCTACCTCTGTATTTCCTTCTGCGGTTCTTCGGTAGGTTACAAAGCTTTCTAAGCCTGCATCAACCAGATCTTCCGCAATTAAGCCAGGAACTCTTTTGACGTCTGGCACATCAACTGAATTCCAATCAATAGTTTCGCCTTGTTCTTCCTTTGTCAGTAAATCAGCATACGCTTCACTTGCTGCTTTGTCGTACCATGTTTTCGGATTTAGCTTTAGGACTTTTTTAGCTTCTGAAGGATCAATAATTTCTTCCTGCAGCTTATATTTTCTCGCTGAAGTTGAACGTCCGATAGTTCCGGCAGAAGTAATGTGAACGTTAGCCGCTGCTGAATAGGTTCTGTCGTAAATCGCCTGACACCAAACTCTTGCAGCAGAACTGTCCGAACCAACGAAAAAATCAGCCCCATCTGTACCTAATACCATGGCCCCGCCAGCCATTTGATTCACAAAGGATAGATCGTTAGAAGAAGAACTTGGAATTCCAAAATAAGCGCTTCTGTCATTATCTTCTGCTCTGAAGAATTCAAAATAGGCATGATTTGAAGAACCGCCAACCAACTGAATAGCATCTGAACCAGCACGAATTTTTATTTTGTTGTGAAATTCAATGAATTTCTGATTATCCCCAATAAGCCTAAAGTGCATGGCATTTTGGGCTGAAATCATAGCATCAAAATATCCGCTTGAAACTGGTTCAGCGCTTCTAATATCAAGCAATAACCCCTGTCCGCTTCCGTCTAATTTATGCGTTCCTATTCCAAGTCTGTCAGCATAAATATACATCGGGTGAGCATAAGGGCCTTCATCTTGTGTTCCATCAAGCCTTGACATTGTATCTGTTAATATTTTAGAACTATTGACCCTCTCTACTTCAATTAAACCGGGCATCATTCTTGTTCCTGCTGCGTATCGTTTATACTCATACGGAAGTAAGTGATAGTCAAAAGTGTCCCGCAATTGACCATACAAATTATCAGATACCTGAGCAGCTACATAGCCATTGAAAAAACTAGAACTTCTATAGGTTTTGGTGTCTCCGGGTGTCAGAAAGAATTTTTGTACGAGCAATCCATTCGCAATAAAAGTTTCATCTTGCATTGAAGTCGCGCTATCAATACATTTAATTTGGGAATACTCACCAATAAGTGTTATTTTCCCGGAATTGATGATAGGTGAATTAATGGAAACGCCTGCTTCGAGAATACCTGCAAATTTAACATTTCCAAGAGAATCGACAATGAACTGATTATTGACGTTCAACCCTTCCCAGGATTTCAGGTTCCTAGCTTCAATGTCACCCTGTGCTATTAAGTTACCTCTTAACCTGATTCTGACGTCTGTGTTTTTGACATATAGGTTTGTCCCAGCTTCAGTTGTGTAAAAACTCATTGTAACGTAACTTGGCTTTTGCCCCGAATAGGCCCCTTGCGGGATCTTCCTGGAGAATTTAACCCTTGTAGGAGCATTAGCAGGAACAGGCACAATACTATCTATAGCGAATGGATCATTGTAAAACTCGCCATTTTCATAATAAACACTCAAAGAAGCTATCAAACGGGGAGCATTGCCAGAAGTGTTTTGGGCGTACAGCATGAAGTCAAAGGCTACTTCATCCCCTTCTTCCGGCACTGGTCTGTTATAATGCTCTGAATCTGTATCATCAAGCAAGTAGATCCAATTCCTTAAAACGCTATATCCATACCATGTTTCGCCATTAACTGCATAAGGTTTCATATATCCATATAAGACTTCTTCAGCTGTTGAGATATTGGCGCCAAGCTGCGCCCTTACGTCAAGCCTTGCGGTATTTATATAGCCTGAAGTGATTTTCTCGGCATCTATATTGGCGATCTTGGCATTGGTTATGGAAGCATCCGCAATTTTGGCTGTATCAACCGCTAAATCCGCAATTTTGGCCCGGTTAATGGCAGCATCTTGAATATGCCCGGTTCCGACTGCTAAATTTGCAATGGCAGCTGAACCAATGGCTGCTTTCGCAATATCCGCTGAACCAATAACAAGCTTATTTGATGAAGAACGGTCAATTTTGTTATTTCCGACTGCTCCTGTTGCAAGCTTTTCAGCTGTGACAAGCAAATCAGCAAGATCAGCAGAAGCAATCCTGGCGGTAGTCGCTGTTCTTTGATCCGAAAAAGGCCCGGCAGTACCTGACCGATTTACGCCCCGGACTTTAATATAATATTGCTGATTAGGTGCGCCCTCATAGGTGAAAACACTTGCTGCAGTCCTGGCGACTAAATTTGAAGAATCAGGCGTAAAATTATTGACGGTAGAAACATATACTTCATATTCCTTCAGGTATGCGCTTAAATCAGCATCCCATTCAATTATGACTTTAGAAAAAGCACCTGTTGCCTTCACAATCGGTTTGGCAGGTGTTATGTCCGCAAAGTCTGTATCATCAATAGGCCCGCCACCTGAATCCCATATACCTTCTTTTTCTCCAAGCTTGCTTTCAACATTCTTCAGCCTGGAAGCAAGATCCGTAAACATCGGGAGGAAGTTGCCTAAAATCACATCTGTATTTTCCGGGTTTGCTAAATCACGCCTAAGTTCAATAACCCTGGCTTCAATCCGTAAAGCAGGCGTGAACTCCTTATCAATGACAAATACGGTATCACCCAGGCGAACTTTTTCATGTGAAAGGCCCGCGACTTCTTCAAGATCCAGGACAGACATTTCATAAGTAACCCTGGGAGTATTGATAGTTTGGAGATAATCCCACGTTTTTTGAAGCAAAGCTTCTGGATCTGTTTCTTCCCCATCCTCAAATACGCCCATTCTGTGTTTTTTCTGCCCTGTGTCAGGATCAATGCGCCCAAACCGTTCAAGTGCTACAGGATCCCCAATCCATTCCTGGCCTGCGGGCTTGTCTACAGAATCAAGGCCGGAAGCATTCCAAACCACATCCGCAAAGGTTATGCGCCTTGTAAAGCCACCTGTTTCCGTTTCTTCCCCTTTGCCGCGCCCATATAGGGCCGTTTTCAGGTTTGAAATGTCTACAGTCCTTTTAATTGAAAGAAGGTCTTTGGTGAATTCAAAGCGCTTCCCTGTGTCTGCTCCGCGCCTGGCAGGAAGATCAACCAGTCTTTCAGTGATCTTTGTTCCATTAAAGGAAATGCGCTTTTTCAGTTCCCCGCCCCATGTTTCAATAATCTTCTGGATAGAGGAAACAGCCGATTCATAATAAAAGTTTTTGGTTCTTAGGCCAAGATCCGCCACAATCCCCCTTTTAAAACGGCTTTTGGATAGGGCTTTATCCATGGCGCTTGCTGCTGTGCCGTTTACTGTCCTTAAATCCTCTATTATGTCGTCAACCATTTCAAAATAGGCATGTTCTGCATAAGCCCTGGTTGTTAATTGCGTTCCGTCATGTTCTTCTTCTGTTTTGAAGATCTGAAACAGCTGATATTCTCCCTCAACATCTTTGAATAAAACAAGATTATTCCTTTTAACGTGTGAAGCAGCTTCATGATCAGCCGGAACAGAGAATTCAAAGGTATGGTCTTTGTTTAATTGTTCTGTGTGAATGGCATCAAAAAAAGGGCATTTCCTACTGCTGTCGTTTTGCAGAACAGCAAGAAGCCCTTCGGTTTGCCCATCCAATAGAAAAAGCTTATTCATTTATAGCCACCTCTTTGTATATCTGACAGTTCCATTCCCGCCCCCTACTGTCAGGGTACTGCTGCCTGAATTTATGGCGAAAAAGTCAGAATCAATGTCCAGGCTGCTGATTATGTCTGTCGTGCCGTTAAGCGTGATTGTTCCGCGCTCGTTGTCAATCTTCACTTTATCCCCTGTGGCTAAACTCCGCTGAATGGCTAAGAATTCGGAACCGTTTGAAACCTTTATTCCTTCGATTTTAGAAAGCTTAACTTGTATTTCAATGTAATCCGTTTCTATGGTTGAAGGTGATATACCGTTTGATGGTTCAGCATAGGCTAGGAAATGGGAATAACCGTCAGAATCAATATATAAATGAATAGTTCCGGGAGAATAACTTTTCAACCCTATAGAGTTCCCTGTGTGAACTACAGGAGAATTCCAAGCGCTTCCGTTCCATGCTGTAAAGTTCGCCTTATCTTCCCCCGCCTTCAGTTCGACTTCTAACTCTACATAATCCACATATACCGAACTGTTAGTGGTTCCGTCTGAAGCTTCTGTATGTGCATTGAAGTGGATAAACCCATTTGTGTCAATTACATCCAAACTTAAATTAACACCTCTTGTCAGAGGTGAAACAGTGCTATTCGCATGGCTTGTAAGAGTAGACCAGTTTGATCCATACCAATAAGAAATATTCACAGAGTTTCCGCTTGGCCCTTTTCCATAACCCCAAAAATTGAATTTAGCAGCAGAAAGATTGTCTTTTAGCCATTGCACCTTATCCGCTGTAGTCGCTCCTGGAATCGTTACATTGTATTTGCGCTGTACGTATTCAATTAAATTGAACGAAAATAAGTACTGCGCTATAAATGGGCTATTTGTTTGGTGTGTTGCAGCTGTATTTCCATCTAAAGATGAAACATTTTCATATTGGCCAGTTTCCAACGAATAAGAGGAAGGGGGAATAATAGTTGAGTTCGCGCTAGAATATTTCAATGTATGCGGATTTGCTGTCGTGCTCCCTGAAACCTTCCCGGCAAAGTTCGCTATGCCTGTAGGGTTCGCCTGCTTATTCGTTCCCTTTCCCCACCAATTAGCCGTTATTTGGCTTATATTCGTTTTCAGCCATTGCACCTGTTCAGCAAGGTTTGCGCCTGGTACTGTGAAGCCAAACTTCCGCTTGATTAGGGCTATTAGGTTGAAGGAAAAAATTAAATTTCCTTGTGATCCATAGTTTGTGCGAGTAGCCGATAAGGTTGAACCATCCAAAGACATTATCCTACGGTAATTAAAATCATTTAATTCGTGTGGCGCTTCAGGAAGTGATGGGATCCCGATAAAACTTAGTCCCGCTGTCTTTCCTATATGCGGATTTTCTACCGTCCCCCCCGCAATTTTCCCTTTAAAATCATCGGGATCCGCTGATCCATCTGCAGTAATTTCAATAACCGGGAAGGTTTCCGCTGTTCCATCGTTATTAATGGTTAAGGAATTCCCTGAAATCGTTGCAGTTGTTTCAGAAATAGCATAAGCAAACGGATCAGGACAAAGAAATTCAATCTCTGCCACCCGCTTTATAAACATGCCCTCAAAGTCGGTATTGTCAGTTATAACCGCAAAATATTTCTTGTCAGGTTCATCATCAAAAATCAATTCTCCTGGCCCATCATAAGGATTAAGCCATGCAGCTATTTCTCTTATTTTGCTTCTGAAATTAGAAAGAGAAGAACCATAAAGGGCAATTTCAGCCCGGATTCTTCTCTCCTGAAATCTATATCCAAAATAATGAACTCCATGCTTTGAAGCTGTCTGTGAAGTACGGCTTTCAATGTCCGGGAGTGTATCTCTGCCTGATATATTGGTGAATCTTAACCCTTTTTCTGATGAATGAACCCCTCTGTATGTTAAACCCCAGGCCATTAATTAACACCCCCTACTTTTAAAGCCCTACTTTCCAAGTCATGCAATTTAATTGAAATGCCCCTTGCATCCCTTTCAGTGCGGACGTTCGGCATAACAAGCTGAATCACCCTGTCACCGACTGAAGCTGCTGGATTTGCAGCCGTTTGGATCTGAAGTTTCTGATTGGAAATGTCCATCCTGGCAGATTCTAAAGGCTTTCTAGTTCCGATTGCTACAGTTTCCCCGATCTGGGTTGCTGCTTTCATCAGCTGTTTGGCCCTGTCTAATAGACCGCCTTCAATACCTTCTGTATAGTAAGAACCGATTTTAAAAGCCACCCTGGAAGGGCTGTGAACGTCCCAGGCGTTTCTGATCTTTTCAGAAATGCTGTTTGCAATACTGCGGGCTGTGTCCATTAGGCTTCCAAACATATCCCAAAAGCCATTAATTAGGCCCTGGATGATATTTCGGCCTATCCAATAAAGATCAATGTTTTCAAAGAAACTTTGAACATTGTTCCATAATCTTTGTGCTGTGTCTTTAACCTTGTTCATGCCTTCCTGGACAACATCTTTCAGCCTGTAAAAACGATCCTTTACAGCGTTCCAAATAGCCTGCGCTTTGTCCTGAACAAAGGTTTTCAAATAGTTCCAGACTTCCTGAACTTTGGATTTGACCGCGTTCATGATTTCAGTTGTTTTGTCTTTAATGGCCTGCCAAGAACTCTGAACCTTATTCTTCACAGCGTCCCATATTTCTTTTGTTTTGTTTTTAATCGTGTCCCAATTGTGAGCGATCATATAAACTAACATGCCGATAGGGCCTGTGAAAATAGCCAGGATTTCATCCCAATGGTTTTTAAAGAAGTTCTTAATACCGTTCCAGACTTTGCTTGTCGTGTCCTTTATCCAATCCCAGGCTTTGCTGATAAAGTCCTTCATGGCTTTTACGGATGTTTCATAAATGAGTTTGATTCCATCCCATACATTAGCCAGGAAGTTTTTGATATGCCCCCAGGCTTCTACTGTCCACTTACTTATATCATCCCAATTCTTATAGATCACGACTGCCAATGTTCCTACAATGGCAATAATAATACCGATTGGGCCTGTTAATGCTGTCAATGCAGTTCTGACAACCGTAAACATAGGGCCAAGTTTAGAAAGAACATTAATGACATTTGTTATAGGGCCTATCATCATGCCAATAACGGTTAAGAAAGGGCCAATTGCCGCTGCGATAATTCCAATTACTACTGCCACCTGTTGACCTACAGGAGAAAGATTCCCGAACCATTCAGACACCTTTTGAATAGCAGCTGAAACTGTCGGAAGAACCTGCATAGCAAAATCAAGCAGAACCTTGCCCAAAGGCTCTAAAGCCATTAAAGCTTCTCTTGTGAATGCCTTCCACTTGGTTCCAAAGGATTCTTCTGTTACTTTGTTCATTTCCTCCATGGAACCTTTAGCGCCTTTAATGCCACCGTCAATGTTTCCAAGGCTGTACATGGCTTCTGCTTCAAGATCTTCCCACTTCGTACCGTAAAGACCAACCCCTATTTCATTGGCCTTTGTCTGGTCTTTCATGCCCTTAAGTTCTTTTATGACTGTATTGTGAACGTCTTTAACCGTTCCCTTCCCTTTCAGGAAGTTTTTCCAGACCTTTTGTGTACCTTCAGACATTTGATCCATGGCATCAGTTGTGCCTTTGGATCCGTCTTTTATACGAATCTGAAACTCTTTCATTGCATCGTTTATATAATCTAGGTTATAAACACCCGCTTTGCTGCCTTGTTCCAGAAGTTGAAAATATTCTTCAGCTGAAAAGCCCATCTTGCCAAAGAGTGGTGCGTATTCGCTGAGATTATCAAACATTTCCTGTGAGAAGTTCAGGCCGTTCTGTGCACCATGGGCCATTAAATCAAAAGCTGTTTCTGCATCAATACCAAACCCTTTGACAAGGTTCTGTCCAGCCCTGGTAACCTCATTCACATCAGAATCAAAGGTTTGCGCAAGGTTCAAGGCTGATTTTGTGATTTTTTCTAACTGTTCGTCATTCAGTCCTTTGATGTTCTGTTTCGTCTTAATGAGCGCATCAGAAACTTCCCCCAGGCTTTCACCAAACCCCTTTGTATAAATGTTTTTGGCTGTATCGGTTAAAGCTTCCGCTTGTTCCTTTGTGATTCCCAGGCTGTTCTGAATCTTTGTTTGGGATTCCCCAACGGAAGCAGCTGCAGCAATTCCCGCTGCACCCAGGGCAGTCATAGGAACTGTAATGGCTTTGGTCATTTTTTCGCCAGTCGATTTCATCTTATCAGCAAGCTTTTCAACCCGGCTTTGAATGTCCTGAATCCCGGCATTTACATCACTGGTGTTTATGGCGGTATTAATGATAATATGTCCGTCTGCTGATCCTGCCATTTACCTTCACCTACCTTTCATGTAGGACTTTTTCAATGCTTCAGAAAAGGCTGTTAAAGCAGCATCTGCTTCTTCTAGTGAAGGTTTATCGTCTTTAAGCCTATAAACCCGCTTCAATTCAAGAAGGCGCTTGCGTTCTTCCTGGTTGTATTTAGTAGGTGCAGGGATTGGTTGTGCCCTTATTCCTACAACCTCTTTGAATTTGGTATCATCAGACAGGCTATCTAATAAGGCCAAAAACTTATGCCAATGAAGCTTACCTTGCATTTCAAAGAGATCCATTTTGTAATCTTGAAGGAAGGAAGCATAAATAAATCCTGCATCCTGTTCAAAATCAAAGTAGCTTTTACCTTTGCCACCCTTATCAGGAAACAGCACATCATCAAAAAGAAAGCCTATGAGTTTTTCAATCTCGAATAGAGAAAGATTTAACTCATAGGCATTTTTCACAAGCATTTCAAACAATATTTCAAGCTTTTCAAACCCCTGGAACGTATCATCTTTCAGGAGTTCAGTCACCCTTAAAACGTTATCAAAAGGAAGATTCAGCTTGATTGTTTGGCCCTCGAATTCAATTTCATCTGTAAAGCGTTCTGTTAGCTTCATAGGCTTTTATTTTCCTGTGTAATAGGAACGTTCTCTTTTCTTAAAGGTTTCTAGTCTACCCTGGACAACATCCATCAGCTGAAGCAATACATCAGCCATAACAAGCAAGGATTTCCCGGTATCTCTATACACCTTTGCAAAAGCCCCTTCACCTAAAAGAAGATCAGACACCTTTTCCATGATTTCATAGTTTTTTTGCTCCGCTTCCTTTTGCTCCTGTTCAGTCATACCTTCAAACTGCTTTTCTGACAGGTTTAAAGATTCTTCCCGGAACTCTCTGAAAGCCTGATCATATTTCTTTAAATTGTCATCGCTTAAATCCATGACATATTCATTTCCTGCAATGTCCACTGTTTCATAAGCCTTTTGAACATTAATCTTGATTGCCATTTTCATTCCCCTTCGTCAGTTAAGATTTAATTAAACAGCTGGCGTGTATTCCGGCTTTCCATTGAAATGAACTTCAAAGCTGAATGTGCTCTTCTCGTTCGCTGCGCCTGAAGCACCGACAATATTCGCAATTGTCACCCATCCCTCGTAAGAATCCCCGGAAGGATCTGTCCAACGGAAATTGGTTTTGCGCCCTTCTCCAAGATCAGACTGTAAGCTTGCAATAAAATCTTGCGCTTCATCTCCAAATTTCCTATGGCCTTCAAAAGAAATAACCAATTGCGCCCCGGTTACATCGGAAGAACCATAACCGTCACCGTCTAAATATTGCGTTTGGTCAATTTCTTCATTCCAGCTTGGATCAAAAGAACTGATTCCTGCAGCCACCCTGGCCCATGTTGCTGTTGTGCCGTCCGCTGCCTGTGACGTATCAATTTCAAATGTGTGTTTAGATTGCAATGTGAACCCTGTAACTGCCATTCAAAAAACCTCCTTAATTTCTGTAAATCGTTGCATTAAATAACGCTGAATAGATATAACTGCCCCGGCTGTCCTTCTCCACCAACACAGGCATGGTATACGCTTCACATTTGATAAACTGATAGGAAGCATCATCAGGGAGAATCAAAGTATCTGGCCCCAACTGATCAAGGTGAATGGTGATATCATTCATGGTTTGAATAGCCTGCCATTGCTCCTGGTGTTTAACCAGGATCTGAAAGGAGATAATCCAATCTTTTGAAGCATCCATATACCGTCCTGAAGGCGCGGAAGGCGTTCGCCTAATTGTGAGCGCGTTGTCTGTATCTGGCAGAATATCGACTGTTAAATTTGCAAACAAATCCATATTGAATTCAAGATATGTCGCCATATCATCAATAAAATCTGAACCCATAGGGGAAATTCACCCCTTTCTTACAAGTGCCTGTCAATGGCCTGCTGTGTCATGCGCACCCAATCGCTGAAAAACCGGGCTTTTGCTGCTTCAAACCATAGGCCCTGTGCATTTGGGTTTACATCTTTGGAAAAGTTGTATTGTGGGTTGTAATAGATCTTCCTAGCATAAGGAGTGTCCCAGACAATCTTCCCTTTTCCAATTTGGGAAGAACGAACGCCTGAACGCTCTGTTTCCCCTGTGTCTTTAGGAATGAAATAGTTTGAACCCTTTAAGACTTCCTGATCAAGCTGCATTTGTCCGGCATCAACCGCTCCTTCAACAATGGTCTGTAAATTGCCTAATTGAAGATCCACTGAAAAACTAATCATGCTAATTCCACCTCGTAATGGTGAAGCTGATCTGTATAGATAGGGTTGATTTTTTGTATTTGCATCACCAAGCCATTAAACGTCACTTTTGACTTTTCTCTGAATTCAAATTCGCCTGTCGCGCTTGAATTAATGAGATCAAAGAACATTGTGGCCTTGATGTTTTTGCTTTCCGTATTGCCGGAAGTTTTCAAGCTGCTTTCAAAATTGACCCTCACATTTTGAAGGGTTACAGCAGGATAAAACGATTCACCATATCGGCTATCTTCCTGGAATTCTTCATACTCCGCTTCGTGAATCAAAAGGCGCATTGGTATTGGCCTAATGTTCATCATCGGACTATCACCCTGCCATATAATAAGCCTGCAGCCATTAATGAACTGTACGCTGCATCAGAAAGGATTTTTGCACCGCTTGAAGCCCCTTCTGTGTAGCTAAATCCCCCAACACTAACAGAAGCCGGGGAACCTCCACCATGAATGGACATTCCCCCGCCTTGTGAGTGCATATATTCAACCTGGGCAGCTACAGCGTTTTTAACATTGGTTTTGATGAATTCCGGCTTATCCTCAAAATCAACCCCGGCAAATTGGTTCCCTATCACCATGTCAATTAGGTTTGAAGCCTTTTTTTCAAGCTTTAAAAAGGTTTCAACTTCCATTTGGGTTCCCTGGTATTCATCATCATAAAAAGCTTTATCAATGTAGCCCATAGTTAGCCCCCTTCAAAGAAAAAGAAGGGCATTATTCGCCCTTCTTATCTTCTTTCTTGGCCTTTGTGCTGCTCTTAGGCTTCAGATCCGCTTCAGATACTCTTTCATAACCTAAAGCTTCTAGTTCTTTTTGTTTTCCCTTGTCCGTTTCGTTTAAAATCACGTTATCTTTTCTAAACATCATTTTTATCAGTCTCCTTTTCTATTAGGCTTGTGCTTCAGGTGTATGAGATACAATAACGCCATCAGCTTTGTTTTTAAGGACAAATAGATCATGGTACATGCGGTTTTGGTACAGGTAGCCATCACCTTGTGTATGCTGTCCAGGCTGGAATAGATAGATAGAGTTAAGTTTTGTTTTGGCAACGATTGCCCCGCGATTAACAATAACCCAGTTCAGTTCATAAGAACCTGTGGCAGCTGTGAAGCCGTTTGTGAAGTCAAAGGACGTATGGAAACGGTCAACGTCAAATACTTCAACTAAACGGAATCCGTCAAGAGTTGTTACACGCGTTTCAATGACTGTACCGCTGTTGTCAATGGCGATAGAACCCCGGCCTTCTTTGTACAGTTCAATCAAATCCATAACATCAGAAGAAATGTAAACGACAATGTTTGCTGCGCCAAATTTACGGACTTTGCGAAGATCCGCTTTTAAACGTCCAATAACTGTTTCAGTTGTAAGGGTTTCAGCAGTTGAATTGCCCGCTTCAATAGCCTTTGTTGCAAGCTTAGAAAAACGGTAAGCATCGACTTCAGGCCCTGCATGTGTCGTTAAGAATTCGCGCGTGATATTAGCAGCAGAAGCAGCCTGGTTGGATTCATCAACATCCATTTGGTCTACAAAGAACTCAATATCACGATCAAAGCCAAGTGTATATGGTTCATGTGTTACTTCAACATCCCCGCGGTTATATCCGCCATTCCGGCTGTGTGTTTTATATCCGCTGACAGTCAGGGAAGGAACATGGAACGTTCTGGCCCCCATCCAATTAACGCTTGGTGTTTCCAGTACATTTGTAAGTGTCGCCTGTGTGATAACTTGATCTAATTCTGTTTGGTATCTTTCAGCATAGTTAATAACGTTCATTCAAATTCACTCCTAAGATTAGTTTGTTTTTCCAAGCAAAGCAGCTGCAAAAGGATCTGAACTACCGCCTGATTGGTGCTGCCCTGTAGAGAATTTAGGGCCTGGTTCTTGCTTTGGTTCTGTTTCAACATCAAATAAATAAGAATCTGATTCTTGAAGTGATTTCAACTGATCATCAAGTCCAATCAGTTTGTCACCGTCAAGCTTCAAATTCTCTCTGTCTAGCAACGCTTCCACCGCTTTAGGGTTTCTGGCCTTTGCTCCTGTTAAAGCTGATTTAAGGGCAAAATCAAAAGCCTGGTTCTGAATCTTTGTTTCATAGTCCTGAACAGTCTTTTGGTTTAAGTCTGTCAGTTCTTTGATCTTGGCTGTAAGTTCTTCATTGCCCTTTGCCTTATCTCCTAATTCCGCAAGCTGAGTGTCGCGATCCTTCAACTGCTTCTTTAGTTCTTTGGCGTTTTCGTTCACTTCATCAAACTTTGATTTAGGAAACCAATTGCCATTGCTGACAATATCAATCTTCTGATCTCCCGCTTTTTCCATGACCTGTGAATACAATTCTTCTCCAAGCAATTCTTTTAAATCCATCTATATTAATCTCCTTTTTAATGTTTTTTGGCGTGTTACACCTCACGCGGAAAGGTTGCGTTTAGTTTGACCCCAAACCTTTAAAATGGGCTTCTCCCGGCTTTTAACGCCATCCGGCAGGGCAAAATAAAAAGACCTCAATTTTTGAAGTCTTTGCTGCATAGTTTCTTCCAAATGTGTATTACTTAACGTAATTATAGATATTATCTACTTCACCTATCGCAAATCGCCCGAACCATTTAAATTTTTCTCCTGCGACCACATTGTAATTGTTATATACCCATCCGTATAGCTTCGGATAAGGATTCCTTTGCCAGAGCATCCAAATCTTATCTAAGCTTTGCCTTCCGTTTTTACCGATACGTAAAGTTTTAGTAGGAAAATCGGCAGTCATAGCTGCAATTAAACTAGGATTTCTTTGGTCTACTGCACAGAAACTATAAACCCTGTCCTGTTCCTCTGGAAAATAAGTCGTATTGTTATCGCCCGGATTTACAATATTGTTTCCAATTCCTGATATAAACTCATTTACAATAGGCATGTTAGCTGGGAACATTAAACCATATCCATTTACCATGCAATCTTGTAAAAATTCAATTTCACCACTAATAGCGACAACTCCATCAATACCAATAGTATGTGTAATCGTCAATTTAGCAATATTACCTGTTAAATTCGGTATTTGACAATTCATCTTTTGGATTAACTTAAATGACTTCCCTTCATGAAATTGCCCTGATACCATGGATGAAAAGTTGATAGGCACATCATCGAGCAAATATTGCTTAGTAGAAGCATCAAAAGCCGTTCCTACTCCGTTATGCTCTGGAAAGTATTGAGAAACACCGTTTTTAGTAATCTGAAACGCAAATTCTTTATTTGATCCAAACCCAAGAAGCATTTTTCCGTCTTGATAAGTATTAACAGCTTCTTTGTGATACCCTTTAAAAGTCCATCTGTCAGCCCATGTTACAGGATCGCCATTTACATAAATCCACCCTCTCGATGTTCCTGCACCACTGCTAGGAACATTGCTTGGATCATCTCCTTTAAATGTGCCTACAACTGTGTGTTCGATGTCAGATAGCCCACTCTTGATGGTTTGTTCTAGAAAAGCGTTAGCTGTTGCTGAATATGTGGATAAGCTAACTTTATTTGCAGAATCACCGTCAATGACAAACTCCCAAATCCCTCCACGGTTATCAGCATAACTACCGAATTTTATTTCAGTTCCTTTTACCTTACCTGTGAAAGTTGCCCCCACTTGTTGAGTGTAATAGTTGGGCGCTGCAGTTGTTACCCATGTTCCTGTATTTGATTCATAATTTCTTTTATCGAAAAGAACTGTCCCTAAGTTAGCCAAGTAACCAGTCCTAAATATTACAAAATCATCATTGGTGTTTTTAATGAAATCGTAAGTAATGTGCTTAGTCCCATTATCTACAATAACGTCAAGTACGGTATTTGCATTTGGATTTCTTCGGATTCTTAACCGATTATATTTTGTTCGATCACGAACTAAATTTACAAAGTCTGCTTGCCCTGCAAATTTCGCATTTTGCGCCAACTGTTCATCAGTGGCGTTCAAGCGTTCATTAATCTGTGTAGCATTCACGCCTTCAAGTTCAGACAGTTTCCCGGCAGTTAAATCTGCTTGTTCCTTTGCATAATCCCCTTGTTCAGAAGCATAACTTGCAGCAGAAGTTGCTGAATCTTTGGCTGAATTTGCTTCTTGGCTTGCCGTTTGAACTTCCTCTTTTAGTTGTGTTAAATCCGTAGCAGCTTGACTTGCAATGTCGCCTTTTTCTTTGGCGTAATCCCCTTGGGCCTGGGCATAAGCTGCTTTTTCGTCTGTTTCCATAAACAAAGTTTGCAGGGTTGAATATTGTGGATCCGTTTCAATGATCTTATCTGTTCCAATCCCGCTAATGATATTGACTTTGAACCGGGTTGTACTTCTGCGCTGTGAATTGTCTGGGCCGTATATCTGCAATTCGATATTCCCTGCAGCTGCCTTTTCCATTTCTTCCGCGCCCATGGTGTATTCTACTTTGTTTCCGTTCTTTGAATCTGTTATAAGCCTGGAAATAACAACCCCATCAGATCTTTGAAAGTTCACAACGATTTTCCCGGATTCCATTAAATCTAATGCCTTGCCGTTTTTTAGAAGAACAAATTCGATTACATTTGTGTCTCCCTGGATAAATGCAGGTGTAACAATTTTTAATGTCTTTTCTAAGTCAATGTTAAGAGAAACCTTCTTTGAAATATCCAATTGCTTCACCACCTTTTAATAAGCTTTTTCGCGCTCATAGCGCCTTGTTCTGTCAGTATCATTAATAAACGCCCGCATATTAGCCTGGCGCTGTCTCACTTTCTTTTTAGCAGCATCCACTGCTTCAGGTTCGCCCAGGGCATCCGCTACAGCTAATTGTCTTTTAGCTTTTCGGATTTCCCTTTCTAAACGGCGCTGCCTTTGGCTTTCCTGGTATACTTTGCTGTTTTCAGCTGCCGGATAAGGCTTGTACACCTGTTTTGAAAAGCCTTCAACGAACGGATAAAAGATATGCCTGCAATTAATGCCCCTTAATCCGTCCGGCTGTCCGTAACTTGTAGAAGCAAGGGCCGGGTATTTGTTACTTCTGCCGGATCTGGAAAAGATCTTACCCTGATACCTGGCGCATTTTGGCCTGGCTCCCATATGGGAACTAATTTCAACCAAATCCGCTCCATATTCATCCATCCGGGCAAACTGCATTTCATTTGCTACACTGTTAGACATTGATCTTGTCACCATGGAAACATAAGCTTCTGTGGACATTTTGGCCCCATCTTTACGAATAAGGGCCGGAACTCCATGTTCTGCCCATCTGGAAGCCGTTTCAGCTAAAGCTTGCCTTGCCGTTTTATTGCCTGTCAGGACTTTGGCTGTCGTTTCATTTAAGATATTTAAATAGATCTGCTGTGACTGATTCAGCATGGTTGTATTGATCAAGTTGAAAGATTCCCTTGCCTGCCTTTGGAACGACAAAAGAACCGCTTCAAGGGCCGGGCTTTCATTCGGCAAAGGCGGTTTAATCAATATTCCTTGCATGGCAGCTTCTATCAGTTCCATTTCTGTTTCAGATACCGCTTCATATCCTGCTTCTGCAAGCATGGCTGTAACTGTTTCTATGGAAAGTTCAGCATATTTGGCAATGGTTATAATATTGCGCTGTGTAAGCTTTCCGAGTTCTGAAAGCTTGGCTGTCTGCCAACGCTCAATATCTTCATCAAGCAGGCTCTTTCCTTGCTTCAGGATCTTGGCAATGTTTAAAAGAATTTCTTCCTCAATGGATAAGAATACTTCGATAACAGGCATTGAAAGTTGCTGCTGCCTTAATGGTTCCATTAGCAAACACCTTTTTTGTGTTCCTGAATGCGTTTGTTAGCAATATCAACATATTCAGGCTCTTTTTCAATACCAATAAAAAAACGGCCTGTGCGCATTGCTGCAATAGCCGTTGTTCCTGATCCTATGCAATTATCAAGTACTGTTTCACCTTCGTTTGAAAAAGACTTAATAAGCCATTCTGCTAAAGCAATAGGTTTTTGCGTTGGGTGTTTCCTGTCTGCATCTTTTGGGAAATTCAAAACCGTTAAAGGGTTTCTTTTACCATCTTCACTTTCGCTTATAGCAGCTTTTCTACTCCCATAGTTCTCGGAAAGTGAACCATTAATGGTTTTTTTATATGGTTTTGAATACCAAAATTGTTTATTATATGTTGGTTGCTTTTTATAAAAAACAACTATATCTTCATGTGATTTTAAGGGTTTTCTGTTAGCGTTCAGGAAATCCGAACCTCTGCCTTTATCCCAGACAAGTGTATATCTGTATAGTTTTTCGTTGGACAAAATCAGTTTTGCTGTAAAAATGCTATCAGCATGAAGAATAATTGCCCCGTTGTCTTTGATAACTCTTTCATACTGATTCCAAAGCGCATCCAATGGAATGACGGAATCCCATTTGTTTCTAGTTGTTCCATAAGGTAAGTCGCACAGAATCATATCAATACTTTTGTCTGGAATGTCTTTCATAAGTTCCAAACAATCACCAAGATGTATTTTATTCAGTTCCAGCACTTGATTCACCGCCCGCCTGTTGCCCCTGGGTTTGGCTGTTCTTATTAACACCAAAGAAATCAATAGCTTCAGCTGTGGCTGTTGCATTTTCTTCAGCAATTTCCTTCAGCAGCAATTCCGCTTCTTCCTCACTAAAACCATGAATCTTCATAATGGCTTTTTTCTTGGAGGTTAATTGGCTAGAAACTAATTGAATCTGCCTGGCGATTTCAGCCGTTTGATCTTCCGCAATAGAATCATCAAAAGCAATGGTAACTTCAAATCCCTGTGCAGGCCTTCTGAATAAGCCGTAAAGTTCAGCGTATTGAACAATAATCTCAACTAATTCCTGCAGTCCCGCTTCAATGATGTTTTCATGACTTTGTTTTGTCCTGAATGTCTTAGAGTTTTCACTCACTACTTCAGTAGCCGTTTTAACCCCTTGCCCATCAAAGCTGAAAGCCCCTGAACTAAAACCTATTTGCATTGCCAGGATATTCAGAAGGGAATTGATTGCTGAAATATGTTCATCCACCCTTAAAGAAACAGAGAAATCTTTAAACTGCTGCGCTTCTGGATCTGCTCCAAAGTTGAAAGCCTGGTAAACTTCATCATCAGAATCAAAATATCTGTGTACTTGCCCGCTCTGGGGATCTACAACGGTTTTTAAAGCTGAAGCCGGAACTAAAATTCTCTTCCTGCCAAGCTTGAATTCTCTTTGGTAAGAATCAAAGGCAATATCAAGGCTTCTGATTGTGTCCAGGGCATTTGCAAAGATAGAAATGCCTAAAGGAATATGCGGGTTGATGTTATTGGCTGTGTTTGGCTTTATATAAACGAATCCAGGAAGCTTGAATTCTTCAATTCTCACTTCTTCTTCAAGATCCGGGAAAAACTCTTTCAAACTCACTTTGATTCCTAATGTTTCGGAACCGTTTGATTCATACACTTCATTTTTGATCACATATTCCGAACCTTCCCAAACATGCCATTCAAGGTGAGTGTATTTCTTGTCACCTTTTCGGAACTCATTCGGAAAGACCCCTTCTGTAACCCTTTTGTTATTCCAGGCCAACGGGATAAAGCAGTCAGCCGTAACATAAGAGATTTTAATTTGACCATCTTCCACATATGGCTTCAGAACCCCGCCACCCATTGCGAATGTGAATTCTAAATGGTTTTGGAAGTTCTTCACGAATTTATTATCATCCAGAACCCCTTTGACAAACTCTGAAGTGCCTTCATCAGAAATGTTAATTTCACATCGTTCATTGAAGATCAATGAAGCCATTTCATTTGATACCACTTTAGGGATGTTCAGAGTAGCCATAGTTCGTCTTTTTGTTCCTGATAGGGTTTGGTATTGCACATCATGCCAATCGGCAAAATAACCCGCATACAGGGCTTTCCATTGGTCTATATGTTTATAGAAATCTTCATCAATCGGAACATCTTTTAAGTTTGCTAGTTTATTAATGCCTTTTATCAATCCCACTTTATAAAGCCACCTCCTAACCTTTGTAATTAGGCTGCTGAACATATTCGCACCCCCTTAAATGACATACCGCTTATAAAAATAGTTAATGCTGTATCTGAATTCATCCAAAGCATGGTTTTCTTCATCTATCGGATTGCCGTTCTTATCCCGGACATACATCCCAATTTCCTTGATAAAGTTGTAGTGATCATATTCTTCATTATCAATCAGGAAAAACTGATCATTGTTAATGGAGTTCTGCGCCCTTTCAATCCCCGCTTCAATGCCAGCGCCTTTACCGCCTGCGCCCTTGGCATCTTTACGGTTATTGTCTGCAGCCGTTGTCTGGATTCCTAACAGGTGCAATTCTTCCCGCAATGATTTACAGGCCGGATCCACAAATACTTCTGTATAGCGCATTCCGTACTTCTCTGCGCACCATTCAATAAATTCTTTTATTTCCTTGGCATATACAGACATGGCTTTAATCTGGCTTGTTTCCTTGCCTGAATGGTAGTAATGAGCAGCCCGGTTAAGCCTGAACTTACCCTCATAATGAGTCACAATGTTACAGCTGCAGGAAGTGGCATCCGATTGCCCGCCATCAGCAGTAAAATACATTTCATACCGTTTTCCCTGGACAGAAGGCTGTACATGCTTATCAAGGCTGAACATGCTGTAAATAACACCTTCAGGAAGCACCCGCTTACCTTCCCAGTCACGCGCGAACAAATAAGGGTTTTTTGAAAGAGTTTCAAAGATTTCCTGTTTTCGTTCTTCCGTGATAATGGGATTGTCCTGGATTGTCCAATGCTTCCACCTGGTCTTTTGAACGTCAAATACTTCTTTAATAACCGGGTGATTAGGTGCAGGCGGGTTTAAGTCTGCCAAATGATAGCGCATTTTAGCAGCAAAGGTTCTTCTGAAGCATTCCTGAATCATTGCCATGTGCAGCAGATTGATTTCACAGAATACAACGGATCCTAAAGACATACCTGTAATGGCTTTTACAGAATCGGCTTTACCGCCACCCTTGTAATAAACCTTTTTAATGCCTTTAGGTGTATGAACTTCCAAATAATCTCCCAAATCATCATGTTTGGTCTGGGCCAGATCACCAAAGATATGCTTTAAGCCTGTTCCATCCCCATCAATAAAAAGCCTGTAGGCTTGCTCCTGGTTATAGGCCACAATCAAATGGTTTTCATCAGGCGTAATGGTTAAGTAGTAAGCATAGCGAAAATGGCCTGCTGTCGTTTTTCCTGATCTTGGCGTTCCCTCATTTACATCAAGGGTATAACTGAAAGGCTCTTTTATCGTTTCTTTCTGTTTAGGTGAAAATGTTATGCTCATTTATCATCCACCGCATTAATAAGGGCTTCCAGAAGTCCAGTGTCTTTCTTAGTTCCCTGGATTAACTTGGTGCGCTCTTTAATGAAATCTGTTTCCGCTTTGATCTTCTCTATTTGGGCATCAGATAAAGCAGCAATCTTCCCAAACTTAGGATCAAACATGCCAACATGTTTCCCAATCAGTTCAAGCGCTTTATTAGCCCCGGAAGAATCAAATTGATATTCACCTGTTTCAACCATATCCTGCAGCTGTGGATCATACTGCATAACAGGTTCAGCTTTCATTGCCATGTTTGCAACATTGATCAGATTCTTCAGAACCCATTCAGCATCAATCCTTGTTTTTTCGGATCTTTCAGCCTTCAACTGCTCCACGCGCGCGGAAATCTTAGCATTCGCAAGCAGTCTTGAAGCGTTCACACTTGCCACGCTTTCTTTGACTTTATAGCCTGCTCTTATATATGCCTGTGTCGCGTTCAGGTCTTTCAGGTATTCAAGGCAGAATCTTTCCTGTTTAGGTGTTAGCTTCTTACTCACTTCACATCACCACCCCCATAAATAAAAGCCGAATAGTTTTTCACAGTCCGATAAGTCAGACCGCCAAAAACTACCCGGCTTAAATATCAAAGTTTATCCTTTAAACAAGTAGCAAAAGCACACGAAAATTTATTCCCGGCCCATTTGCCCCACATACAGCCATTGCACTTGTGAACTTTTCGTTCAGCCTTCATTGCAATTTCTCTGCGTTCTTCTTCTTTAAGCTGAAGATATTCTGCCATGCTCATATATCATTTTCCTTTCTGCATATAAAAAGCTGCCGAAGGGGAACAACGGCAGCCAATTAGTTGAAATATGAAAGAGGAACAGCAACTTGGGGAAATTGCTTATTACCATAATAGCACACTTTTTCATAAAAAAGGTATGGTAAAAGTATGCTAAAAGTGAACTAATGGATCTGCTTTAATTTGCTTATTCAAATTTTCAAATTTATGTTCTTGAATCACTAAATAGGCAAGGTACATTTTTCTTAGTTCTTCATCAGTGACTTCAACATCTAACAGCGCCAATTCAATCAGTTTGTAACGGTAACGCCTTTTAAATTCTTCAAAATTCATTTTCCATTCCTCCTATTTTTTCTTAAAGAAAATAACCTTCAAGATTCTTTTGATCCTGGTTACATGAAATAATAAGCTCTTTTCCACCATTACCGCCCCTTCACAGCTTCAGCACATTAGACAGACTTATCAGCAAACTGTCCATAATGTTATTCCTGATTGTATGTAACCATTTCTCTGAATACCCCATTTCAGAAGCCACCTCCGGTATGCCCAGGCGTTCAAAGTATCTCTTTTGGACAAATAGCCTTTCTCTTTCCGATAACGTCTCTACGGCCCTTTCTATGCTGTCTATGATGATCTGATATCTTCCCTTTTCCTCATTCAGATCTAAAGCCTGTTTGCTTTCCAATCGGTCTAATACAGCCGTTTCTACCTTGCTAGTGATATTAAACGTTCCGCATGACCCTTCTTGTGCTGAATAGCTGGCTGTCATGCTTGGGAGGATCCATTCAAGCTGCTGTTCAATGTTCTTAATGCTGATCAGATATGTTTTATACTGCCTTAGATGATATTCAATTTCCTTGATCTTTGCTTTCTTGGATTTCAAAGCATTTCCCCCTTTGATGTTACTTTCTTAGGAATCTGTTATTTAAATATTCGTAAGGCATAACCGATAAAACAAGCATTTCCCACAAATCTTTTAACTTAAATTTCTTTAAAGAAAAATTAGTGCCTAAATATATTGTTCCGTTCGGAAAATAAAAATCGATTCTTTTGTTTTTATGGTTATAGGTTATTTCTCTGCCTAAATATTTCACTTTATTGCTCCTTTTTTGTATTTTTTCTTGGCTTTTAGATAGCCAATCAAATAAGCACTGTAAAGAAATATAGTTAAAGCTAAAATGTCAGCCAATGATTCAACCATTTTATTCACCCTTTCAAAAGTTCCGGATCAAACTCTTTCCACCCCTGGCCCTTATCCGTTTCAAACTTTGTGACCGTTGCAAGATCTACCCCAATTTCATTCAGCCTTTGCAGCAGCTGCCTTTTTCCTGTCGCGGAAATAGTTAAACCGCTTTGCAACCCGTTGTGAAGGTATTTTATCCTCACGAACATTCGATTCACCGCCTAATTCTTCCCGGATGATCTTCTTCTGCCAATCTAATTGATTCATTTTTCACACCACCAATTAATTAAAGGGATAACAACCAAACCGACACATACACAAAAGACTATTAATCCCAAATAGGCGAAAAAAATCATAGCATCCACTTCCCTAAAATAAACCCAAAGCACAATAAGAAAAGCAGTTTGTACATGATAGCCCTGATCTGCTGCGCGTGCGCTCTTTCCCTCCAATAATCCCTGTCCTGTTCTAAAACCATATCTTCTACAGCTTTATCATTCATACCCTTCAGCCCCTAACACCGTATTTTTGGTATAACGTTCCCGCCATAGTGCTTACAGTCACAGCCTGCTTTTGTGCTGCATTTCCTGAAGAATTTGCATTTAAGTTTGCAAAAGGCTTGCTTGTCCTCTTTAATCACCCAATCCGGCCGACTGTCTGAAATAATGACTTCCTGCATACCTTTCACCCCACATGTTTTAAGTAATGCAAAGCAATGCCTTTTTCCGGGTGTACCAATGGACAGCAGAAAAACAAATCATCATAAGGGATTGAAGCCTTACCGCCACCCTGCCACTTTTCCCAATATTCTTCTACAAATCCCAAGGGAACAAAGAAAGTTTCCTGCTTTTTTTCAAAGTGAATCAGGAAAAACGCCTTTCCACCCTGATCAGAGAACTGCTTCAGGAACTTCATTTGGTGTTCCTCAATGTTCTTCAAATCGAACCTGGTTGTAATCCTGGTACTTTTTGCATCAAAGCAGATCCCTTTGCCATGGGCAATGCCCATAAAATCAGGGAGTCCGGCTTTTTCCGGGAATGCTTTGCTGCTCTTTGTTTTCTTGTCATAAAACACTTTCCAAGGTGTAGGGACTTTATTAATCAAGGCCCAACCCTTCAAGGCATATTGTTTATTGGTGTACTCTATAACACTTTCAAATGATTTACCGCGGTTACTGTAACTAATACCAATCACCTTCCAAAGTATGATTGTGATTCTGTTAACCCAATAAAAATCATTAACATGATTAGGATTAGGATTATTAATGATCCCCCAAATAAAATTAACGTTGTAAAGATACCTGTTAATGTTCCTGTTTTCACGTTCATTCCCCTTTTAAAAAGTAATACTCAAAGCATATTTCATATCTTTATTTTACCATGAAATACGCTTTAAGCGAACTTATAACCTAAAAAAATATCAAATTTTTCATGTTTTTCCACATGTTATGCACATATCTACAAAGCTTTCTTCATAGCTTCATATGCTTGTTCTACCGTTTGCAGCCGTTGCACTTCAGAAACCAATTCTTTTACGTACTCTTTGGCTGTGTCGCTGCAGTTGTAATACTGAAAGAACGTTATGATTTTAGCAAGTTCTTCTTCTCTCAATATCCCTGCGCCTGCCTTTCATGATTTATTTTATTTTTCTCAAAATAACTTTCCTCTATCTGCTCTCTGGAGAAGCCAAGCATTTCACCCAGGGCCAGAAGCATTCTAAGAAGTGTATTCCAATCCATTCTGTTGCGGTAAAGGTATAGATCAACGGCTTTCCCTGCCATTTGAATATATTGTTCTGTAATGTTATCAGCCTTCCAAACATCCAAGTTTTTGATAATAACCTTTTCCGGGTTCACATCCATGCTGATTCCCAATGAAGCGATAAAATGCAGCTTGTCTACAAATTCTTCAAGCAAAGGATTATACCAATCCTGATCTTCCGGCATCATGGCTGCCCCTCTTTGCGCCCGGGTATTCGGTTTTCTGTTATGAGGAACTTTCCAAAATTTAAACCCTTTCCATTCGTTAGCGCATTCACCTAATTCAACAATAAAAGCAAGAATCCGTTCGTTAAATGGCGTTTTTGTCAGCCCCTGCTCCTGGATAATATGACGATCCAATTCTTTCTGCATGGCGAATATTTCAACTAAGTTCATTATTTCAGCCCCTTAAATCGTAAGATTTTTTCCAACTGGACAAAGTGTCCCATTTAACGCCCCATTGCCTAGCAATCTGTGAATCATTTAACCCGGAAACTTTCAGCTGCAAATATTCCTCTTTGGTTCTTCCTTGCTTATCAAGCTTCATGATCCATTCAAGGCCCCCGGCTAAATTATTTCTTTTCTTCCACCGCCAAAGCGTTTTGCCGACAACGCCCCATTGTTTGGCAATTTCTTCATCAATCAAGCCTTTCAGCTTCAGTTCCAAATATTCTTCTTTGGTGTGCTTATTAATCATGCCTATATTTGCCCTGCCATCCCCAAAGCCCCAATGTCGTTTCCTTGTAAGCAGGGTTTTGGCTCCTATGCCGTACTTTTCGCATATCGCTTTATCTGTCATCCCTTGCTCTTTGTGAATGGTGTATTGATCCGCTGTAAGTTCCTGGGCTACTAAAGGAGTTAAACCCATATCAAGTTTAAGAGACAGCTTTTTGATCTTCTTTCCAATCGGACAGATTTTTTCGCAATGTTCTTTTGCTAAATAACGGCTCTGTTCTTTTCTCAGGAAAGGCTTTACTTTACAGCCCTTGCAATCCCCCTGGAGCATACCTTCAATCTGCGCTATGATTTCTTTACTCATGAATACTACCTGTAGCCTTTGCAAAATTCTTTAAATCTTTTAAATCGCTGTGTTTATGAAAGCAGCTGCCGCAAACTATGGCTTTTATCCCCTTCATGCGTCTTTCCATATCCGGCATGATAAAGTTTGGCGTTTCGCATGATTCACATATATAAAAAAGCAAATCCCGCTTCACTTCAGTTCCCCCTTAACCTGTTTTAGTAGCTTGCAACTTTTCAAGTTCCTGTTCACATTTTTCTTCTGACCACATTCCGCCTTTGCGCATCTTTTCAATCAGCTGAAGCTTTTTATAATACTTTTCATCATGCTTTACAGGCATTTCTTCTTTTTCCGGCTCTTTTGTCTTTTCTTCTTCATCAAACCAATCAGGCAGCTGTTCAGTCCGTATCGGCTTTTTACCCTTGCTGCTTGTCCTACTCTGTTTATTCCGTTCAAAGGCCAATTTAGCTGCTTCCACATCAGCCAGGGTTTTAATATTCCGTTTCTGCCAATTCTTTAGAATGGCTTCTGCATACCGCCAATTCGTATTGTTTTCAATAGCAAGCTTCATGGCTTCTAAAACAAGTTCTTCCCCTGAATCATCTATCCAATGCTGTATGCCTTCCGCAAGGAAGGGAGAAAGTACACCAAAGTTTTTCTGGTAAAAATCAAAGGCGTTTTCCCTGGCTTCCTCTACTACTACTGTTTTTATATCTTTCTTTTCTTTATTCTCTTTATTCTCTTTCTTATTCTTGTTCCGTTCCTGTTCCGTTGCTGTTCCATCGCTGTTCCGTTTCTGTTCCATTGACTGATTTTGATAATGCTGAAACCCTTGGTATATATCGTAATTAACCACTGTGAACAGTGTTCCATTTTCTGTGCTTTTCGTTGTTATTCTTTCTTCTTTTTCAAGTGATTTAATTTTCCTTTGGATAGTGGTCAAAGGGTACTTTTTAATGGAGTTTCCCCGGCCTTCCCGGTACATTAAATCATCCTGAAGGTTTCTAAGGGATCTTAGGAACTGACCCCTTTTTACCTGGGTTCCAGCCACTTCAATTCCTTCATGAGAAAAGACAGCGTTCCCGACTATGTAGAAAAATATTCTGAATTTCACCACGTCCTGCCATATCTCATGTTTGAATATATCCCTGCTAGTTTGAAACGCCCCGCTCATGATTAATTTATCCCCTTTCTTAGTGTCGCTGTTTGATCGTACTGCGTCATATCAAATATTTACTTTTTGTAAAAACTCTGCCGAAAAAGCACCCGAATACCCTTCCAACCAAACAACATTAGGATTAGTCCAAGTGACCTTTTGTTCATCGGTTCTACAAGTCCAGATCCTTCCGTGATTATCAGGATTTTTAGCTTCTATGCAGGTATGCATAACAACTTTGTCACCTTTTTTAAGCATTAATTTTCACCCTTTCTTGTTACGCTTTTTAATAATGTTTAACTTTTTCTACTGTTACGTTCTCAACACTTACACTATTGGTAGCTACTTTACTTTCAACAAATGATTTTATGTCTTCCTCTGTACGTTCTATGCTGTCATCAACGAAAACCGTAAAAGTGACATAATACTGCATACAACTTCTTCCTCCTTTACTTCGCTTTTTATGTCTAAAGTGAAGAAGGGATTAACCCTCCTTCGCTTCCTCAAAACCTTTAAGCCTTTCTTATGAAAGATAAGATTTCATCTTTCGAGATCCCTAATGAGATAGCTTCCTTTACTAAATCGACCCATTCTTTTTCACTGTTCCCCTTCATGGTTTCACCCCTGCAATAGTTCATTTAATTTATCAATTGCCTTTGAAGCTTGGTTTCCTCTGCCACCTGTCATTTCCTTATAGGACATTCCAAAGTCACCGACTAATTTTGTTAATGATACTTTGACTTGTTCCTCTGTATATCCGTATTTATCGCAATATTTATTTGTTAAAGTATGCAGCAACTCAACTTGCTTTGGAGAAGCCTTGGAACCGCCTGAATTGCTGCTAAAATTAGAGTTAGATGTATTTGTATTTCCGTTTCCGTTGCTGTTGTTTTTTGGCTTGTCTGTGGTATCTGCGGCTTTGTTTCCATCATCATCAAAATCACTATCAATCCCGAAAGCTGCCGACAAAGCATATCTTTTTGCATATGTTGTAGCACTCCCCGCCCCTTGTGCGTTGTTTTTGTCCATCGGCAGATAGAACGGATCAAACTGTATAAACTCCCCAGAACTGTGCATCACAATCGTCTCAACGCCAATCCCTTTTTCATTGGTTATAGGCATTTGCATATAAGACAATCCATGTTTAGGCGCAAACTTCTTAATAGTGGATATAACAGCAGGCAGAGGTACATATTTTGATTTAAAGAAAGGGTTATCCGCGCTTTTTTCCGGCTGTTCTAAATCTTCCTGGAACTTCGCCATTGCTTCTGCCAGGTTTTTTATGGAATCACTTCTGATCATCGGAATCTAACCCCTTCACCTTGTACAATTTCCACACCTTCAGGAAGTTCATTTGTGAATTTCCAATCCTGAATGAGAAGTTTGCTGTCAATCTTATCTGGCTGCTTGATCCTGTATTCATCAGGTATTTTGGATTCATCAAGTATTTTCACGCTTGGAGGGTTTTTCTGTGTGTACACACTTGATAAATAAGGGTTGTCTTTAATTTTTACGCGCTTCCCGCCTGAATCAGTTGTTTCACCAACATTGCTGACGGTATAAAACAGAACTTCTTTTAAGTTTTTAATGGTGTTATTCCGGCTTTCTTTTCTTTGTTTCAATCGTTTTTCTTCTTTTTGTATCATTTCAACCTCATTTTCCAACGAACGAACAAGGCCGATAATATTAGAAAGTTTGTCCTGAATTGGTTCTTCAATAGATGAAAGAGTATCTTTTAAAACTTCCGGATCCAGATCATCAGCCATATTCAAAATGTTTAAGTATTGTTCATTAAGTTGATAAATGTTCATTTTGAAATTTCCTCCTTCAGATCCATTTCGATTGCTTCATAAACTTCAACCATATCCGCATAAACCTGGCTTCCATCTAAAGTTCCCTGATATTTTTCTAACAGGTTATAAAACGGCAGCAACTTTTCATCTTCGGGAGAAAAAATAGCGCCTTTTTTTGTGTTAAAGTACATTTTCCACCACTCCTAATTTGATTTTTTAGGAAGGTTCTGATAAAATGTAAGTACGATAAATTTTATATGAACCTTCAAATTCGACTGAAACAGCCTTCGCCTAAAGGGCTGTTTTTTTATGCTTTATAATCTGCAATGCTTTTGAAATGTTCGACAATGCAAGTTGAATCATCGTGTACTAAATCCCCATCAATGCCAAAGTGATCTTCACCTTTCAGGATAAATTCTCCGCATCCTTCACAGGTTCCAATGAAGTCAGCTGCAGGAACACTTTCAGCAAAACGTGCCATTGTTTGCGTTCTATACATTCAATTCACCCCCTTATTCAAATAAGCCAAATGCCCAAGCTGTGCCTGTGCAGATAAAAAGCAAACCCAGAAATACAACCCCAAACAGCGCCACACCCATCTAAACACCCCCTTTTTAAGCTGTGAACCCTACCTGAAAGAAGTTCAACCTTCTTTCTATTGCCATGCGCTCCAGGTAAACTTCATTCCTTTCAGCCTTTACGCATAATGCTTCTTCATGCTCCCCGCACTTCTGAAGCATTTCTTCCGTTTGAACAAGGCTGATTTCCTCTTTCAATAGTTCCATTCGCTTTGCTCGCAAAGCTTCAACCGTTTGAATCTTTTTCATTCAGCAATTCCCCTTTCAGCGCATGTTTTTATATTTTCAAGCCTTAGACGTTCTCTCAGGGTGAACGTTTTGGGCGTAAAATATCGACATGTCAAAATCCAAAGCTTCAGCGATCAAGAAGGCAGCGCGCCCACCTGGATTTTTTACACCGTTCTCAATTTCATAATAGTAAGAAGGTGATAGGCCAATATGTTGTGCAAAAGATCTGCTAGATTTAAACCCGGCAGCAAATCTTCTTTCAGCCAACCAATAGCGCTTTTTCTTTTTCACTTGCTTCACCGCCTTTCTTTATCTTGATTTCATTATATCTGCTATTTGCGAACATTGCAACCTTTTTTTAATAAAAAGTTATAATTTCAAGAAACTTTTATATGCTATAATGAAACCTGTTTTCATGTTGTTTCGTATAAGCGTATTGAATAGTATTCTTTTAGCGAAAAAGTGTATATACTATTAAGAGATATTGGGGAAACTGCGCGAAAGGGGAAATAGTAATATGTATGGGGAAAGATTGCGTTTATTGCGTAAGGTAAACAGATTGACTATGGAAGAAGTAGGCAGAAGGTTAGGGATAGCCAAAAGCAGTTATGCTGGTTATGAATCAGAATCAAGAATGCCACCTTTGGATAAACTTCAGAAATTAGCTTCTATGTATGATGTTAGCACAGATTATATTTTAGGCTTAACAGATGATCCAGACCCGAAGAAAGACAGACGAGACATGCAGGAATTCTTAGAAAAAGGGCAACTGCATTGGAATGGAAAGCCGTTGTCAGAGGACGAATTAGAACCGATTAGAAAATTATTAGAAATGGTAGTAAGGGATAGAGTTCCGGAAAAGATCAATAAAGTAAAAGAACATAATAAGAAAATAATTGATTTTAACCATAATAAGAAAAAATAATCTAATATATACTTACCTAATGCAAATATTAAATATAATGATATATAAAAAAAGGCCCTTAATCGGCCTTTTTTTATTCGCCATACCTGGAAATCATTTTAATTCTTTCTATGTCTGTTACAAGTCCCAATACGTTCAAATAGTTTATCAGCGTTGCCATGTTGGTCAGATCTAAATTATGATAAGGCACCCCGATTATACTGTTTGTCCTATTCCCCATGACGATCCACTCTTTAATCTCTCTTTCAGCCTGAACCCCATCTTGTACATTCGCCATAACGCGTGAAGCAGTATCAGTCATGTACCCTTCCCCTTTCAAAAATCGAACATTTGTTCTTACATTTTAACACATCAATCCCCTGTCCGCTAAAATTATTATGCAGTATGTACTAAGAATTGTAACTAAATTGACTGTTTTTCTACAAATTACCTATCCTTTAACCTTTATTGGCATAGTTTAAACCCCAAAATAAAAAGCAGCTTAAAATTCTAGCTGCCGGATCCTGTTTCCGTTTTCATTTTCACCATGTACCCCTGTTTTTGTGGAACAAATAAGCAAATACCCATATTGATATACTGAAGGCTTTTCTGGCTATTAATTCAAATTCCCCAAACAGCAAGCAAACTACTATAGCCAGGGTATTGGAGATCAATCCAGCGTATACAGCAGATCTAATAAAGACAGACATTTTTTTTAGGCTCCTTGCTAAAAGATAAAAAAAGGCAACATTTCTGCTGCCGAATGTGTGTGAGTAATGATTATCAGAAGGCAGGAGTTCCGCAACTCCTTAAAACAGTTAGATACCACTCTAAACTGATTCAACACCAAGGATAATTGAACGAAAATATACAACAAAAGCTTCCGAATTGATAACCGGGTTCGGCCCGGACTATTTTGACAGATAGAACTCCAATCAGCGTACTTCCAGGTAACTGATTTAAGTTTAATTTTGGTTTCCAAAGACTAAGTGACAAGATACATGTAAGAAGGTCATACAATCCAATGGCAAAAGGCAAGCAACGGCAATTCAGGCTTTACATGTTAATCCCTCCAACAACTTCCTATGCCTAAATTATACTATAAGCGAACATTAAACGCAATATGCGAATCTAAAATTCTCTTAAAGTAGCCCTTTTTCTTTCAGCACTCTTTCCAGGGCAGCGTTCACAAACTCACTTTTATACTTAGACTTAACATTCTTATCAAGCGCCTTAATAACTTTAGGATCAAAATAAAACCCCCTCTGAATCTTGCTATTGGGATCAGGTTTAGGATTAAGCAGCTGATCAAATACGTCTTGGCCTTCTGTCTTATGTACAGGTTTAGGATTGTTTACAGGCTCTTTTTTAGGTTCAGGGCTGTTTACGGTTTTGTTTACAGGTTTGCTGTTCTGAGTAGTTGTAAAATCATAAATAGAACGTTCTAAAACACTTGGATCCCCTTCATAATGCCAGCCTTTTTTACCTGATATATTGAAAGCGCCAGCTTTTTTGAGCGCTTCCCTGGCTTTCCTTTCCCCAATGGATAGATTGTCCTTTGCAATTTCGCTCAAAGGTTTTTCTTTAGTCAATTCAAGCAATTCCCCAATCAACATAAAAAAGCACCCCTTTCATGGAATGCTTTTATTTTATCATCATTCATCATCTAAATTGAATTTAAATCCAAGCCGATAAGCTATTTCCCCAAGTTCGGCCTGTTCCAACCCCCTGAAAGAATCATCATCTTCAATTTCCTTCAGGAGACTATATGCAAGCTTTAACTTTACTTTGGGATCCTGATCAAGGTGCAAGTTAATGTAATTTCTCATTTTCCCATTCTCATAAATTAAATCTTCGTATTGATCAAACAGCTTTTTGTATTTAATTTCATGCCGTTTCTTTTCAAACTCGACTTCTTCCCTGTAATAATCAGCAAGTTTTCTTACTTCCCTGTTTTCTTCAATCAGTTCCAGAACCCTTTTTGCATAATCAGTCATGATTATTCCCCTTTCAGCTTATCCAGCTTGGCTTTTAATGCTGCGCGTTTGGCATCAATTTCAGGATCATCATTCTTGGGCTGTTCAAAATCATCCTGCATATGCTCTGGAATGTATTCTGTTCTTGTGGGCTTGTCTGGCTGAATGGCATTTTTCATAGTTTCATAAGCTTTCTCTATGTATGCCGGGTGTTTAAAGTTTTTGCCTTTTAATCTAACAGTTAATTTATTAACTTCATCATCATCAAGTTTTTGTTTTTGAATAAACTCATGAATCATATTACTTTGTAATTGGTTGAAATGCTCAATTGCAGGATGATGATTATTATATTCAGTATCATTAAAATCAGTCTTATTATCTTTAGTATCATTAGTACGCCATTTTTGGCTTGTCCTGATACGCCATTTTTGTCCTGTCTGGATAGGACAATTTTGTCCTGTCTGGATACGCCATTTTTGTCCTATCCTTGCGAACACTGGGTTCTCCGCGCTTTCCATCTTACAAAGATAAATTTTGTTAGGAGAATTCAGCCCGGTTCTTTCCATGTAGATAAGTTTATAGTCCTGCAAATCATTTTTAACCCGGTTTGCAGTTCTTACTGACATTTTAAGAATAGTTGCTAGTTGTTTGTCTGAAAAAAGAAAGTACACCCCTTTTTCATCAATCCAGCCATTAGACAGGGAAAGTTCATGGCGATCCTTTAGAATGGCATAAGCAATTTTTGCAGTTGCTGAAAGTTTGTCGTATCTTTCGTTTTCAATTAATGCTTTCGGCAGCTGATAAAATCTGCTCTGCTCTATATCATCCCTTGTATAAAAATTTTGTTCCAA
>NZ_JBWBUY010000003.1:0-68610 GCF_056173585.1 Cytobacillus sp. QJM3NY_8 | reverse complement strand
CTTTGATCACCTTCTTCCAGTAAAACCGTATAGGCATCTACATTTCTCTTTTGTGCTTCTGTTTCTATTATCCAACCGGATATGCTATTTAATGGTGAAACAGTCTCAGCTTTGTCGTTTGTTGTATCATGAACCTGTCGTTGTCGCAGAGGTATAAAATGATATCGCTGAAATCTGTTGCACTATATAAGTTTCTCTTGATACATTCCGAGAGGGCTGCTGTTAGAAGCTGCTCGTTATTTTGTTTTGTTTCTTTTAGTATCATTTGTAACTGATCACGAATATACCGTGGGTACTTCTCACGAAGTTTATCCAAGTAATCGTAGGCCGTTTCTGTTTCTTCGAATCGTTTTGCCACAGTATCAATAAATGTATCGATTCCTTTTGAGCGATCTCTTGTATGCTTTCTGTCTTTAATTAATTGTCCTTTACCATCCGGAATCTGATGTTTGGCCAGGAGTTCTCCTGTCTCAGAGTTATAGATTAATAGTTCTCTGTCTTTTGTTTCTTTTATTGAGACCATTTCATGCTTATGAAAAGTTCCAAGTGGAAGGGAGTACCTATTGGATAAATACCGTATGGTATTGTCCTTATGGATGCTTCTTGTTATACTATTTTCATGATTGTTTAGGAAATTAATGTTTCCTGAGACTGGTCTTAAGTGTTGCTTTTCCAAGGAGAACACTTCGACCGGTCTTTTTTTTGTTGTGTTGTGGATTTTTCGATTACCTGTACGATTTAGCCATTCCCATCCTTGCTCATTCCAAGAATCAATATTATTGAACACTCTATACTTGGCGAAATTGTACTTAATAAATCCTACAACGTTCTCTATTTTCCCTTTGCTTTCTGGATCGGCTTTCCTACAAACCCGAAGGTTTAAATTTCGAGTTTGCTTATAGTGCTGAAACTCTTTCGTTAAAATGAGATCTCCGCCATTCTCGCTCACCACAATTAAGCTATCCTGATCATACACGAGTTCTCCTGGGATCCCACAAAACCATTGAAAAGCATTTTCATGAGCTTGAATGACATCTTGAGTTGTAAAGGGGCGATCTAACCACTCTTTATATTTGTATCTCGAGTTAGATAGCACAAAGGCAATAAAGTTCAGCTTTACTTCTTTATTATCAGACGTTTTCTGCTTGGTGTGCCCAAAGTCAACTTGGACCTGTTCCCCCATTGGTGAATCAGGTATTGCTTCATAATCCCTTGGTGAAGATTCCTTAGCTATTTTATATTCAACTCTTAGCTCCCTTACGTAAGCACGGACTGTGCTTTCACCCACTTCAAGTTGTTCCTTATACCTTTCCATCAACCAATCTTCTACTTGTGCTGCTGAAAGATCAGGATGTTCCCTTAACCAATTCAAGATTAACTCTTTATAAGGATCCAACTTTTTCTTTCTTGTTTGTAAAGATTCAACCCATTCTGCCATCTCCGAAGGAGATCTCTTAAGATGCCGATATACAGTTGCCCTGGATACCCCCAGTTTATCTGCTACTTTGGATTTACTAAAACCTTTCTTGAGTAACTGCTGAATTTCCATATACATTTCCCACTTATCCACCTTTTCTCAGCCCTCCAATGATTTAAGAATCAAACCATCATCATACAATGGAGGAGCTATATATTTTACTGGTATATTAGGGTAAATAAGTGTTTCATCTTATCTAGCAAAAACTGTCTACTTTAGTTTAGCAGTCACATATGTTGGAAAATACATATTAATAGCTGAGCTGAAATGAACTTTTTTGGGGCAAAAGGTATTCATTTCTATCTGGCGGAAACTGTTGATTATAGATTAGCAGTTTATCGATTTTTCACTTATTACATCTAATCTACCAATATTATTACTATTTAAATTTCTATAACACTTGTAATTATTTTATACGTTTTTCTTTTTCCTTTTTACGTGATTTTATGGGTTTAACGTAGAGGGAGACAAGTTAATTAATCGGAAATAAAGACAACATGCTTTTCTGAAAGGGTTTTTATATGTCTAATCAGATGTCTATTTTAGATCATATTATAGAATTTAGAAAAAGAATTTTTATAGTAATTGGATGTTTTGTCATTTTGTTTTTTGGATCTTATCCAATAACTCCTTATTTTATTGACCTACTCAAAAGTACTTCTCAAGAATCTGGTTTTGAATTAAATATTTTCAAAATTACAGAGTCAGTTTTGATTTATATTAAAATCATGTTTATCTTATCATTTGCAATAACAATTCCGATAATGTTGATACAATTACTATTATTTATATTTCCAGCACTTAACATACGGCAAAAAAAACTTTCCTATATTTTTCTCCCAATTACTTCAATTTTATTTTTGGTAGGAAATTTACTTAGTTTAAAATTTTTGTCACCTCTGTTATTGACTTTCTTTGAAAAAGCCTCTAATCAAATTGGGGTTAATACGGTTTACAGTTTTATGGATTATTTTAATTTTATTTACACTCTTTGTTTTATTTCGGGTTTGATCCTTGAACTACCAGCAATTCTTATATTTCTTTCATTAGTAGGAATATTAACACATCAGCGACTAAGTAAAATGCGAAAGTTTGTATACCTTTTCATAACAATCATTTCTGTACTTATAACGCCACCTGATTTCATTACACCTATTATTCTTGGAATAATACTAGTTGGAGTATATGAGGTAACAGTTTTACTGACAATGAGTATACAGCATACCAAGTCAAAAAAGATTAATAGTAATCACACTATTAGCAGAAAGGAGATTTAAAATGTTGAGTTCAATTGGAATACCAGGTCTTATTTTAATTACCATAGTTTGTCTATTTTTATTTGGTTCTAAAAACTTACCTGAAATCGGAAAATCTGCAGGGAAATCATTAAGAGAGTTTAAAGAAGCTTTTAATTCGGACCCAACTAACAACAAACATCAAATATCAGGATCTGAAAATTCAAAAGAAACAAACAAAAAAAGGGAGTCAATGTAATGTCCAGTATTTTATCTATAATTTTCACATCATTAATAGTTACTTTCTTATTTTCAGCTCTACCTAAAATTATTCACTTAAAAGATTTTATCGAACTAGTTAAGAACTATGAGGTACTTCCTGAAAAACTTAGCCTGATATTTGCCATATTATTACCTCTTTTAGAACTATTCGCGGTTTACTTACTAATCCAAGAAATAATCTGGGGTTTAATACTATTAACTATTCTACTATTTAGTTTTCTTTACGCTGTTAATAATGCTATTAAAAAAAAGAAAGAGATTCGTTGTGGGTGTTTTGGTAAATTTATAGATGCCAAGGCAGACAAGTACACCTTAGTTAAAATAATCTTTTTGTTATTTTTTACGTTCCTAGCTTTAATTATAAGCTTTGTAAATGTTGAAATAATATATACAACAGGCAACATCATAATAGGTGCATTATTAAGTATTATGTTTATTGCAATACAAGTTATTTGGACCAATTCACAACAATTTATTACAAGTATTCAAAAAGAAAGGAAGATTCAAAGTGAATGATTTATTAATTTATTCTAATGCGGGCTTATGGATAGTACAGTTATTTATTGTATTTTGTTTGTTTATAATATTTAGGCAGTTCGGTACAGTTTATCTTAGGGATAAAGAATCTGTATCTAGAGATGGGATTCCTATTGGAAAGAAAATACCAAACTTTGAAGCAAAATCAATGATTACCGATAAAGTAATGAATAAAGAAAATTTTTTAGGAAAACCAACAATAATCGGTTTTATATCTACTCGTTGTAAACCTTGTAAAGAATTAATACCTGATTGGAATAAGGCTTATGATAAGTATAATGGTCAAATAAACTTTGTTTTAATTGGAATTGGTGAGGAAGAAAACTTAAAAAAATTTGCTAATGAAAAAAATGTAAAAGGTGAGTTATTAATAGATGCACATTACATTGTAGATCAATTTTATGCAAGAGTTACACACCTTTTGGTTTCATAACGGATGCAAAAGGAATTGTAAAAGAAAAAGGTGTTTGTTCATCTATTGAAAACATTAATCATTTTATAGCTAATTTAAATGACAACTCAGTGCCATTGAATTCTAAAAATATTAAAACTGTTATCTAATATGAAAGGGGGTGAATACTTTGATTAACTTACTTAATAAAATTGAAGAAGTTTCTAGAATCTTTTCTGAAAAATTAGCTAGAAAGGTTGACCGTAAGGATTTTTTAAAAGCATCTGTGGGGGGAATCTTTGCCGGACTAATAGCATTTACCCTTAAGCCTTCTTCGGCAGGCGCAACTCTTTATTGTCAAGTAACCTCAAGTGCCACTTATTGCTCACCTCCTAGGCAAACCTACTGTAACAATTGTCCAACTTCTGCTGTAGCAAGGTGTCCAGTTGGGTATAAAGTGTCTTATGCTTGGGGTTATAAGAGTACAGGATGTTGGTGTATTCGAGGTGGAGCAGCGAGATGTTGTGATTGTACTACATCGGATCCTTACTCTCAAGGAATATTCGACTGCGGATGTGCTCTATTCTTCTAATTACTAAGAGGCAAGGATTGGTAAAAGGAAACCATTCTTGCCTTTAGTTTTATATTGAGATAGGTGGTGAGAAGAGATGGAAAAAAAAGCATTGTCCTTGTTAGTATTATTTTTGATTCTCGGTACTGAATTTTATATACTATCAAAAGTACAGACGTCGTTTTTTCTTATATTAATAGCATTAGCAGTTGTTAGTGGTTATACTAAGCTTGGAACAGCATGAGGTTATAATGTGACCTTCTCGGTCCTTCGTCTCGGTGAGACGATTAAATGGAAAGAGTTTTCATTACGTTCGCTCCTTTATATAGGTTCATCTCTAATATCCGGAGCTATAATGGGATTCATTATATCGTTATTGATATATTTTATCTCATACCTAATTCCGTATGAGATTAAGTTGGTACTTCTAATAATTGTTACTGCATTATATTTGCTGCATGAGTTTAAATTAATTAACTTAAGAGTTCCTCAGAATAGTTGGCAAGTTCCAGAGAACTGGGTGAGCTATGACGATAAACAAAGCATGTTAGTTTGGGGAAGTATTTTAGGAGCTGGTATATTTACATACATACCTCATGCTACTTTTTACATTTTATATCTTTATATTGGTTTCTTTTTAAGTCCTGTTTATGGATTACTATTTGGAGCATTATATGCTCTAAGTAGAAGTTTGCCTTCTATAGTTCTGTCTGGATTAAGAAACCTAGGAAGGAAAAATAACGAAAGTTGCAAAATGCCCAAAAAATACCAACCTAAAATCAACGGGTTTATTCTTTCCATATTGCTTATTTACTTGTTAACTTAAATACACATACTTTAGGAGGGATAAAATTGACTCGTAATATTCTGAAAAAAACAACCTGGATAATTATTGTCGTTTTATTATTGATCGTTACAGGTTGTTCCTCTAACAACAGTAACAATATCGAGAATGAAGAAAGATTAGAAAAAAATGTAAACTGGGAAAATAACAAAACGTTTGAAAGTAATGGCTTTATATTGAGAGGTACTGAAGGGGTAGTAGGTTTTATTGACGAACCTTTCATTCCGGGAGATACCAATAAATATATGTGGCACTTTTGGGGCGATTATTCAGAATCTAGCCAATTAATAGTGAAAGGACAGAAAAAAGGTTCAAAACAAGAAGAAATGGTACTAATGGAAAATAACGAGAAAGTTTGGGGGTTAAGTGGAGGGTTAGATGGACCTAATAATGGGGCCGACTTTCATAAACCATCGCTTATGTCTTTACCGGAAAGCGGCACATGGAGTTTAAACATTTATCTCGATGATAAATTCATAGACAACATCGTGGTAGAAGTAAAGTAAATTTTAATATTTTTTGAGAGGTTGTTCAGGCTGTCGACAAAGTCGACAGCCGTTTTCATATAGTAAATGATTTTCTTTGACTTCTTCTATTGAGCCTTTTAAATGAGATGTATTTTCCGTTGAAATTAATTTATCCGGAGAGCTCGGCGCAGGCAAGTCAACACAGCTCCGGAGTATCCTTTCTACGCTAATTCAAACGAAGTCCCCGGACGAATTGCATATGGCCTTTGTGTAGCAATGGAACCAAAAGATGCAATAAGCATTAGCGGACATCAGAAACGATAAAAAAGTACTAAAAGTATACACATTTGCTGTTTGTAGAGACTGTTTTTGGCTTTATCTCCGTTGTTTATAGGCTTAGAATGTCCACTAAATAATATTAGTGGACATCAAATATATAAAAATTAGTAGTTTATGTCCGCTAACATACGTAATAATGTCGGAAATCAATGTCCGCTAATACTTAACGTAAGATTTGGTTCCATTGCTACACAGACCCCCATATCTACCTGGCTATCTGAAGATGAGCGAATTTTTCCTGTTTAAGGGCATCCAGCACGTTAAAAGCGTCTGCGTCTATGCGGAAGACATGGCCGTCATGTTGGCAATGTTAACCTTTATAATTCGTGAATCATGGCGAAACCTTTTCCGCATGTTTTAATTTTGGGTGCTGAACGATACACAATAGAAGGTGAGTACCCTTTCCGCATCTTTCAAGCCGATTCATTTACGGACTTTGTACGATCGTTAAAACAGCAGCAAAAGCCGGTAAAGACCGTGGATAACCATACGATTAGAATAAGAGTGCAATAAAAAAGGGAGTCCATTACTAAACTCCCTTTTTTACCTTCTTGCTTATATTTGATTTTCTGGTCACACTGCTAACGATCCCACCTATCACTTCAAAAATCAGAAAAGGAACCATTAGCCAACCAATTGTAAATGCCAGGGTCAATTTAATACTCTTTCTAATGACGAAAAAAATCAAGTCAAAAAAGCCGTCAGAACGCTGCGCGCGGATTTCACTTATAATGCGATCCGTATCCGTTTTAGGCTGCTTAGATTTGTTTAGCACTGCCCATCCAGCTGGAATAGCACTTATCAAATACATAGAAAAAGCATGATACGAAAAGGAGACCGTTTGAATAGAATAAACGGCAAAGCATAGAAGCAGCAGAAAAAGGTTATTCATGATTTTTGCATGCATAGCTTTTACTCCTTTCCAATCACCTTGTAACATATAATACTCAAGCACAAAGAGTATTTACTTTATTTTATCAGACAATTTCATCATTGAAAAACTGTACTGCTGTCTTTTGTTTCGTCTTGCCGCTGCTGCCGAATAACCATAGGCTTATGTTTATCTTTTTTTATTTCTTCTATATACCGCGATAGATAGGTGTCCGTTATACGACTGGGAACGTAACCAAGTCGTTGCCGTATAAGGTTTTCAAGCACAAACATTTTGCGTGTGATTTTCTCGTACTCTTTCCCCGTGTACTTCTCGCTTTCTCTAAATTCTTCTGTTTGATTTTGCTTCCTTGCCTTATAAAAAGTGTTCATGTAACGATACATATTTGTTCTTTCAGTTCTTGCAAACTTCAGTAAACTAAGCAGCTCAAAAGTTGAAAATCTCATAAGTTCGGGTGTTGTTTTATCCAAATAGACTTCTAGAGCAAAATCTCTAATTCTAACAGAAATACGCTCATAATTACGCTGTACCTGGTGTGGTCCTAATACCATGACGCAAAAATCGCAATAGTACTTTTCATCCTGCTGGATCAGCTCACTTCCACAATAAGGACACGTAATGACATCATGCTCGTTCATATAAGATAATCTCCTTTCATCGGTTCAAAAGGTTGGATATGCAGCCGCCTTCTCAAAAGAGAAAGCGGCCAAATCTTTTGTGCTTGTGATGTTATATGTTACTTTTTCTTTATTCTTCTTCTGATTCTTCTTTTCCTAAGATATAATCCGCGGCTTTTTGTGCTTGTGCAGCTGCTTGAACAACAAGCCGGTTATCATCCTTTAAATTTCGGATCCATGAATGAATATAGCTTGCGCTATTTTCAATGGTGCTGTTATCGATTCCAGCAACACCGCAAAGCATTGCCGCTCCCATTTCCGCAACCAATTCTTCTTTTGAATAAACTTCATCGCCAAAGGCTACATTTTCCGTTATTACGCCCGGCCTTGCTAAGCGGCTTTTATGACCTGTACTGTGAACCATTTCATGAAATAGGGTGCTATAATATTCTTCAACTTTCGGGAAGTCCTTTAAGGGTGGGCAATTGATTTTATCAAGTGTTGGATAATAGACGGCTTTCCCTGGATAAAATGTATAATCAGGCCCATTAATGTATCCTTTATAAATTTCTTCTGCTTTCTCAATTGGATCATGGTCAAATACCGTTTCTTTTCTTTTGCTTGTCAACCCTTCTACTTGAGAGTTGATTTCAAATACTCGATAATACCGGAGGTAAGGAGTTTTTTCGATTTCTCCACTTTGTTCATCCTCTTTTTCAAGCCACTTCCAAAATACCACGATATGAGATTTTTCTCCTTTTTTAACCTTGCCGCCCGCTTCTTGAATTTGTTTAAATGTCGCGTATTCTCCAGCTTCTAAAAGAAAAGTATTAATTCCTCTGTATGGCTTTTGTGTTTTCCAGTTGACCGCTCCCCCATTGATCCATGGCTTGCGCCACGGCACAACTCCTTTTTCCAGCTGCTCGATGACCTTCTCTGTAATGATTTCATAAACGCTTTTTTTCATTTGTTTTTTCCTCCTTTGATTTTGCTTCTTTGTCTTCCGAAGCGATTTAGTTCCCAATAGGGGATTAATTTTGCCCTTTTGACGTGGAGAACGAAAAACACGCATAGACAGGCGGTCAAGGGTGATCTTAGCGAAAAAGTTTTTGCTGTTGCGCAGCGTTTTTAAGTAAAAAGTTTTTTGCCCCTTGACCGTCTGGCTAGCCGTCTTAGCTTCCAGCAGTTGGAGGGCGAAGCCTAGGAGGCTCCGACTGCTGGAAGGTTAGTCGGCTTGCGCTGTTTTACGATTCGGAAGGCAAAAGGGCAAAGTTAAATAAAATAGCAGCCGTAATGGGCTGCTTTCCGCTTTTGGTTTTAGGTTTATGGGTTTTTACGATTTTCGGCTCGTGCGGTACGGCCAGAATGGCAAATGGATCAGGAACCTAGGGAATGTAGGCGAAGCATGAGCCGTACAGTCCGTGGTTATCGAGCCATTTAGTGCCGTCAGCGACACGTTACAGCCTGTTAAAAAGCGTTCTTTTGCTTTTTTACAGGTTGTCGTGCAGCCGCCCAAAAAAGTTTTTAAATCTTTCAAATCCCTTTCTAAAGAAAAAAAGCCCGCCTAAAGGCGCGAACTCAGTCCTTAAAAACGATCTCTTTGCTTCAGACAAAAAAAAGAGAAGGATTCACCCCTTCTCTCTGATCACCATCTTATAAGCATGCGATTATTAAAAAAGAATACTACCATTTTTTATTCCAGGGCAAATTCTCATGTTCTCTCTGTACTTCTGGCCAACACCTCGGACAATATTTCCTCTCTAAATGTGGGGAATCATCATTTTTTAATGGTTTCAGCTTTTCAGGAGGATAAGGTTTCATACAGTAAGTACATTTATTGTATAAAAAAAGTGTCATTGTTTTTCTTTCCAAAAATTCTCGATTTCTAATTCTTCATCTAGCTCTCTTTTTAATTGAGCTTCAGCAACTTCAGGGAAATTACATCCATTTGTCAAAACAGTCATAGCCTCATGATATGTAGCTGTTGTTTTGAAAGATGGACATTCAGAGAGCTTTTCATATTGGCCACTTTTCCATTCTTTTTTAAGGTCCTCATACGCTATATCAAACCATGTTTTCAAACTATTAATTGCATGATCATCTACGCCCACTATTTGCTTCCTCCTTGATTTAAATGATTTATAACTAATGCCCAGACGTCCTCTGATGCCTCTAATTTGTATTCTTCCATAACGGGAATGTAAGGTCTAAACCTTCCTTTAATGTATTTTCTCGTATTCCTCAAGAAATTGCTTTACCTCTTCTTTATTAGATGAAATAAAAAGAGGATTTTTATACCCTTCTATGAAACCCTTAGATGCGGTAAGCTTAAAGACTCCTATAAGTGGATATTCAGGAAAAGTAGGTAAAGGAATACCGTAATTTTTGGCCCAATATGATGACATCACACCCGATTGACCTAGAGAACGATACACCCAAAGCTCATCTTCTAAATCCGTATATTTATCCTCCTCCTGATCGTCACTATCTGCATCCCCTTCATAAATAATGAAAACATCAAGAGTAGAATAGTAGCTGGGACTTTTCTCTTCGCGTTGTTTAGGGCTGCTACTTTTTCCGAATAACTTGCTGAAAAATGCCATTAACCTGTCTCCTTTCAATAAATCATCATTTTTAAACTTTATTAAAAATACGCTTCATAACGTTATTACTCATTCTTTTACGCTCATATTTTTCATTAATTACCGATTGAAAATCGTAACTTTCTGATATGGACAAATCATAAATGTACTTTTTAGTTAAGACTTTGCAGTAATAAAATTTTCGATTGTCCGGCAACAGAAAGGATTTAAAAATCACGTGTTTTTCAATCGGCTCATTTATTAATTCTTCAATGCGCTGTTCTAGGGTTGGCTCAAATAAATGTAGTTGCACTTGATCCATACCTTCACCGCCATATTTAAATTAATCCTTTATCCTCTGCAAGCGAATTTCTTCCTGATCCCCATAAAGTTGAACTGTTTTTTTGGACCAATACTTCACACCACCAATTACAAGATCAGGCTGCGGCACTTTTCCTCTTTGAAAGTACAAATTTAACTTCTGGCGATCATAGCGAAGTCCTCTCTTGTTTAATTCATCTGCAAATTGCGCCATACTGTAAAAATCAGAGCCCTCTTTAATGAGAGAATAAGAAGGTTTTTGAATCAAATACGTGTCATCTCGAAAATATTCTGTAATCAATTCAAGTGCAAATTCCAACCAATCATTGTCCAGGCTACGATATAAATAACCTAAATCAAAGCTTCTTTTGTCCGGTGCTTCAAAAAAACATGCTAATTTTAGAAAAGTTGCTTGAGTTTCATCCAGCTTTTGCAAAGCTTCTTCCGATAGAAAAATGTTCTCATAATCATTCAATTTTTCTTCAAGATTAGGGAACATTTCAATGATACGTCTGGTTGCTTTCTTCATCAAAAAACCTCCTTGTATATCATGTATACATAGTATATCACATAAAGTATACAATGTATACATGAATGAGAAAAAAAAGGGAGATTTCTCTCCCTTCTGCTACATCTGCCCTTTTTCTCTCATACTGTAGTATTCAGCTTTTGCATTGACGATAAGGTGATCCAGTACTTCTATATCTAAGATGCGTCCGCATTCCACCAATCTTTTTGTTACGGAAATATCTTCGCTGGATGGGCTTACGTTCTGACTTGGATGCTGATGCGATACGATGATGGATGCGCTGTTATTCAAGATGGCACTCTTAAAGACTTCGCGCGGCGCAACGACACTCATGTTTAGACTCCCAACATGGCAGCGATGGACGGCGATCACCTGATTCTTGGTATTCAGGCACATAACAAAGAAAACTTCACGGTCCTCATCTCCAATAAAGTTCGCTGCCACTTTCGCTCCATCTTCTGGAGAACGTACGATAAACGTCTCATCTGCTTCCACCTCTTTGATTACCTGCTTGATCTTTACTACTTCATAAACTGTTTCCATTTCCATGTTAACCTCTCCTTTCTTTGTTCGGGAACACCTGAACAATTCGCGCAAACAGACGGAAGGGTTCGCTTACGAAGAAGCGAACCCAACGCAATGGCGAATGCGGATCGCTACATAAGCACACATGAACTTATTTTCCATCATCCATCCGGTAGGAATGTTACGGTTATCATTAAAATTGAATACTGCAAATGCCTTCCTGAAGGTGCAGCTGCTGCCTGGGGGGTTGTATTTGATGAAAACGGAAAAGTAATTGAACGAAAGATTGAAGTTGGCGACAAAATCATGAAAGTAGACTTTCAAAATAAAACGCTGCTCCACTTTGATATTGGAGCCGGTACAACGGAAATCGTTGTAACAGAAGGGATTAAATTTAATCCAAAGCTTTCGGAAGGGTTAAATTATGGAGTTAAACAAACAATCTTAGAAATTATCAAACGCTGGAACCGTAATCACCCCCGTAAATCGATTGATAGCATGGCTGAATTTAACGAAATTTATTTTGATTCGGAACACCCTCGCCATAATGATTTAAAACGGGAATCACAAACGGGAATGTTACAGCTGGCACAAAGAATAAGCAGCGCCATCATTAATAAAATTGATGAATTGAAAGATGATCCGTTTGTTTTTATTTATGGCGGCGGCGCAGCTGTCTTAAAAGATTATCTACAAAAAATCCTTGATACAAAAGGACGTACAACAAATGTAACCTTCCTGGCTGAACCTATGTTTGTCAATGCACGCGGCTTGTTGGTTTATACTTGCTCTCCACGTTATGAACAGCAAAAAGAGAAGAAATTAGGTGTTACACCAAATGGCGCGAAAGCGGAATAAAATTTACAAGCCCGGAGATAGAATCAATATTTATTTAAGCCAAGATGTGACTTCCGAGTTCATGGATTGGATCAATAGTCAATCAGATTTATCAAGTTTTTTCTTATATGCGGCTCAAAAGCTGTACGATCAGACTGGGTTAATTGATGTTTCTGAAATCATACCAAGAAAGATGAATTTTAACCTTTCTTCGGCTGATAGGCCAATACCTCAAATTCCACAGAAAGCAATTCATGAACCAGTTTATGATATTGAAGAATCAGACAATGAAGGCATCTTTGAAGACGACGAACAGGAAAAAGACAAACTCTGGTCTAACATTGAAGACCTTGACGATCCATTCGCTTAATTACTAGCCCACCTTAAGGTGGGTTTTTTATTTTTTCTTAAAGGAAATTTCACTTGTCCTCTAGAACGTATAAAAGAACGTGACTAGGGAGTGAAAAGGAATGGATAATACATTCGAAAAGGCTTACACGCCAAAAGAAGTAAATATAACCTTAGAAATTAGTGATAGCGCATTAAGAAAATGGTGTCTTGCTCTGGAAAAGAACGGGTATACGTTTATAAGGAACGACCATAATCAACGGGTGTTTGTTGAAAATGATTTAGTCGTATTGCGGCATTTTCAAAATCTAGTGAAACACCATAACATGCAGCTTGAGAACGCAGCGGCACTTGTTGTTGATCGTTTTGGAAAAGGGGCGTTCGAAGTAGGAACGGGGGTCGTTCCAGTAAAAAAGGAAGAAAAACAACCTGAATTACAACATGATTTTATACGTTCTTTTGATGACAAACTGACTTAGTTATTGGAACGTGTAAAAACACAAGAAGAAGCCAATAACGAGGTATTAAATCGCCTGGGTCAGCAAGAGAATTTTAACAGGGAGTTAGTACAGCGATTGGAACAGCAGCAAAAATATATAGAAGAACGCCTGGAACAGCGGGACCGGAAGTTAATGGAATCATTAAGGGAATCACAAGAGGTAAAACAGCAGCTTCTTCAAATCGCAGCGGCACAGGTGGATGAAAAGAAAAAAGGGTTTTTTGCTCGCTTGTTTAGTAAATAAAGGAAAATGTTGTTAGCCTAAATAAATCCCGTCAAGACAAGAATCGAAACCATAACAGTTTCTTAACAAAAGAAAGGATTCTTTTCTTGTTTATTTTCAAATAATTCCACCTCATGATAAAGTAATAGAATATAAACATAGTAGGGGGATGAATAATGTCTACTACAGCACAAAAGCCGCAACAAAAAACTAAAAAACACCTCATCACGTTCAGAAACGTCTGTTTGACAAGTTTCTAAAACAATCTGTAGTGATCCATTTAACTTCAGGTGTAAAAGTTAAAGGAAAGTTAACTGAATATGATCAATACACACTTGCTGTATCTGTAAAAAATGATGAAGTGATGATTTTTAAGCATGCTATTGCTCTAATTCGTCCAGATCGAACCGAAGTAGAAGAGTGATTATTACAGAAAAAAAGACCGTAAAAGTGCAACAGACGCACACAACGGTCTTTTTTGTACATAAATCTACATAAAAGCTAACACTTAACCTTTTACCTATGAGTTAATCGTTATTATATTGTTTCTTTTTCTACTTCCAGCTTAAATACGCCGACAATCCCATTTATTGCTTTATACATAACATATAGCTTGGGAATACAGCAGCACTTGTTTTTAATCGTTTCGGAAAAGGGGCGTTCGAGGTAAGAACGGGGATCGTTCCTGAGAAAAATAAAAATAACCTGGATTACATACGATTTTATACGTTCTTTTGATAATACAAATTTATGATGGGTTGTAATTCGGATTATATGAACTAGTCACAATTAAAAAACCGCATAAATAAATCAAGCATTTGCAAAAGAGGCAAATCTTTTTTGTTCATTATTCATTTTTTAACATGAATTTTCCCCTAACACATTTCAAAAGAATTCCCCTTAATACTATGCCAATCGACTTAAGAAAATTTGTGTATCAGCATAAGTCCTGGATCATATAAATATTAACATGGAGGTGGCGTATGGCAGTAGTAAAGGCTAGTGCATCAGATATTGATCTTTTGGCAAGGTTGCTTAGAGCAGAAGCGGAAGGAGAAGGAAAATTAGGCATGTTGCTCGTTGGAAATGTTGGCATAAATCGAATCCGAGCTGATTGTTCAGATTTTAAAGGGCTAAGAACAATCCCTCAAATGATTTATCAACCTCATGCATTCGAAGCCGTACAAAAAGGTTATTTTTATCAGGCTGCAAGGGAGTCTGAGCGACGTCTTGCACGAAAAGTGATTAAAGGAGAAAGATATTGGCCGGCGAAATTTTCCTTATGGTATTTCAGGCCAACGGGAGATTGTCCGCAAACATGGTATAATCAGCCTTTTGTTGGAAGGTATAAGCTTCATTGCTTTTATGAGCCAACGGGTGAGGAATGTGAAAATGTTTACAATACATTTTAATTCCTTTGAGTCATTTATATAAATTTTATAATTATAGAAATATTCTAAACGATTGACCATTAAAAACGTGTATGAACGAATAGTATATTCATTTATAGTTAACATAAAGTAACCAAGAGGTCTTTTGTTTTGCCAACTTCCTAGAAGAACGAATTACGATTAAACAAGGTTCCGAATTGGAATTAAATGTCGTAAACGGGAGAAAAATAATGTTTTTTCAATAAGGGACCTCCAGCATTTGGTTATTCCTTCAATGAGGCCGATATTAAATACGGTTTTATCGAAGGAGAGTTAGTTTTTCTTTGACACATGCGAATGATAAACTAACTGATAATCTCGTATTCCCCTTCGATTGATTCCATATATCTTCCGAAAACAAATATTCCTCAAAATCCCTATATTGTCTGCTGCCAACAATAGAAACATCTCCTGCCCGAACATGCTCCCGAAGTTCTGTTAAAACAGCCATTTCATAGTAATGACGATTAATTGTTGTACCATCATCCTCGTATAAATGCTTTTTCCATCGTTTTGAAATAAAATCCACAGGTGAGTCATCAGGCACTTTTCGCTTTCCGGATTCGTTCATTCCTCGTATAATCTCGACAGCCTGTAAAAGTGGCTCATTTGCCTTTGTAGAATGGAATTCCAATACTCTTAATAGCGTTGGCGTATATTTTCTTAGTGAATAAAACCGTTTTTGCAGTAAGTCCAAATAATCATAGTCGGCAGGACGTGCAAGCTCCTGAGCCTCTTCTACTGAAGAGACAAAGGTATTCCATTCAATAATCGATTCTAAAACCTTAAAAACGTCTAATTTTTCCTCTCTTGCTTTAATTAATGCTTGTCCGATGTTCGTAAAGTGTATAACTTTTTCATTTAGCTTTTTACCGTTTTGTTTCTGGATTTCCTCTTGGGCCTTACGACCTTTTGATAACAAACTAAGTATTTGCCTATCATGAATTTCAAACGCTTTATCTGTTAGCTCCTGAGTAAGTTGTAATAAATAGACGGTTAATATCGAATAACGTTTATTTTCTTGAAAGTCACGGAATGCATACGGCTCGTATCTTGAACCTAAGCGAGATAGCTGTAACAGACGATTGCGATGCAAATGGCTAATTTGTACCGTTTCTAATTCCATTCCTCGTATGTATTCAAGTCGTTCTATTACTTTTAGAAATGTTTCGGGTGAAGGATGACCCGGTGGTTCCTTTAACCAACCCAATATCGTTTTATTGGATTCGGATGGATGCTGCGAAGTAATGATCTCTTCAAGCTTTCCTTTTTGTTCATTTGTAAGAGATTGACTAACAGTATTAAACAGTTTCTTTTCAGCCATTGTCCTTGCCTCCCACACCATTCTTTCAAGTGTAGTAATAGCAGGCAGTATGATTTTGTTTTTTCTTAGAAAATCTATACATTCATGTAGTAGATGTATGGCATCGCCATTTTCAAAAGCTAATTGATGAAGATGCTTAAGTGCTATTCGATATTCTCTTAGAGTAAAAGTTACAAAGTCGTATTCACTTCGAAGTTCTTTCAAATGATCCCAAAGTGTATTTTCTCTTTGAGGATAAAGACTAATCGAAGATGGAGTGGCACCGATTTGTTTCGATATATAATGTATGACTGATTCCGGGATGCTTTTGATATGAGTGTATGGCCAACCGGGATACCGAAGAACAGCTAATTGAACAGCAAACCCTAAACGGTTTTCTTCTCTCCTTCGCTTATTAACTATTTCTAAATCCCGTTTGGAAAAAGTGAAGTAGGTCCCCAATATCCATTCATCTTCAGGGATTTGCATAAAATCCTGCCTCTGTTCCAGTGTAAGCAATTCTCTACCTCTCGCAATTTTCATTCAGTATCATCCCATTTCCATAATTATTCAGTTAATTAGTTCAATTATATATCAATAGAGTGTACTCTATTGATACAAGTGTGGTAGACTGATAAAATCATAGTTAAGAGCGTCTCATAAGACTTGTCTCAAAAACGAGGTGATATTTTGCGGAAAATCGGTTATATACGTGTTAGTTCGACCAGCCAAAATCCTTCAAGGCAATTTGAGCAGCTAAATGAAATTGGAATGGATATTATATACGAAGAAAAAGTTTCTGGAGCAACAAAGGATCGCGAGCAACTTCAAAAAATGTTAGAGGATCTACAGGAAGATGACATCATTTATGTTACAGACTTAACTCGAATTACTCGTAGCACACAAGACCTATTTGAATTAATCGATAACATACGGAAAAAAAAAGCAAGCTTAAAATCACTAAAAGATACATGGCTAGATTTATCAGATGATAATCCATACAGCCAATTCTTAATTACAGTAATGGCTGGTGTTAACCAATTAGAGCGAGATCTTATTCGTATGCGACAACGTGAAGGGATTGAGTTGGCTAAGAAAGAAGGAAAGTTTAAAGGTCGGTTAAAGAAATATCATAAAAATCACGCAGGAATGAATTATGCAGTTAAGCTATATAAAGAAGGAAATATGACTGTAAATCAAATTTGCGAAATTACAAATGTGTCTAGAGCTTCATTATATAGAAAGCTATCAGAAGAGAACAAATAGTCCTTCCTGAATATCCCGAAATGGGATCCTATATCTATCAACTATTGGATAAACAAGAAAAGAAAGAAATATTAGTCAACTCCAACTTACATGATTTTATAACCACACTATATGAAATTGGTATCGATCCTACCCTACCCATAATAAAAAATGCAAATGGGGTAGCACCTTCTATAGGTGGTGTTGCATTATTCAAAGATGATAAAATTATAGGGTCTATTTCGTTGATAAACACCTTTTACTTAAAATTATTCACAAATAATAAGGCATTTTTAGGTGATATAACTGTAGAGATTGCTGCTGAGGAACTAGAGAAAAGGGTTATGGCAAAACTCAACCTTCCTAAGAGTTATAGTTATAAGATTACACTTCATCCAATAAAGTACAAAGGAAACATTGAAATAAAGAACGAAGAATTTGTTCATTTAAATGCAACGATATCCGTTTCAACATTAGAATTTCAACCCACTACTTCTTTGAGAAATAAAGATTCACTAAAAAAAATGGAGCAACTAATTAGTGAAGCCCTAAACAAAGAATTTGGATATATACTTGAGGAATTAAAAAATTTAAATACGGATCCCATTGGCATTGGAAGAAAAATAAGAAGTGTTAGAAGATATTCCCATTTAGATGATGGAGATTTAAGACTAAAATATTCAACACTAAAGATAAAACCAAATATAAAGGTGGAAATTAAGCGAACTGGATCAGTTGATTAAGATCTTTTTAGGAACAAAATCTCTATGCGACTTAACCACGACCCAAGTCTTAAAGGCTAAAGTTACCTTTAACCCTCCAAGACTCGCTACGAGTGAATGGCTAGTTCTTGCTCGACGGGAATCCCACCCGTATTTAACATCTCGTAAGAAAATTAACCTTAGTCCAAAATTGACTAAGGTTTTTAAACTTTTTACATTTTTTCGACTATGCAACAAAATTAAATATGATAGTTAACCAATATATGTTGTTCATTTTTGTAAACAAAACCTTGATAGATTCGAAAAAAAGATGTTCTCCCAAGGGATTTTAAATATCATGATTCGACTAATGGAGTATAAAAAATAGTCTTCCCTTTTTGTCATACCTCAATAGGTAATAAGAACATACATTAACCTTTTAAAATAGGGGTTACTTTGTCGATAGCTTTTTGTAACTTTTCGCTATTTAACCCATACATTTGTTTAGCCTCTTTTGATTCCGTTCCAAGAGCAAATAGTTCTAAATCGGCCTGACATTTTTTCATAGTTGAAAGAATTAAAGGTCTTTCTTGAGGAGATGGTACTTGCAACTTATCATCAAAAAGATCAACTGTTAATTCTCCAAAAGAATTAATCTGTCCAAGAAATACATTTTCAACCGTAACACCTAATTTTTCTAACTCAGTGTGTAGCCAAGCCCGATTTCGTCCAATTGTAGCTAGCGGTTCGTCCATTATGACACCATCCATAATGACAGTCTGTGGTTCTTTGATGGGAGGAACGGATAAGTTTAAATCTTTTGCTGTTAATGGTTGGTTCTCTTTTTTTAACATAACGGATAAATCTCCCGTTGCCTCTAATACAGCAAATTCTACATCAGCTACCTGATAAACATCCTTCTTACGAAGTAATTCTAACAATTCATCTGTCGTGTATCTTTCTTTTTTCAAATTATCTTCCATGATTTTTCCATCTTTGATAAATACAGTTGCTTTCCCTTCTATAAAATTACGAAAACCTTTGCTTTTTAAGGAAATTAAACCAGCGAAAAAGGGGATAGCAGCAAAGATGACTATTCCAATGACTCCGTGAAAAATATTCCGTTCAAGTCCCATAGCTACTTCTGCTCCAATACTTCCAATTGACATACCGGTGACATATTCAAAGAAAGATAGTTCAGAAATTTGCTTTTTCCCTAACCACTTTGTAATGAAAAATAAAACAACAACAAAGAATGCTGATCGTACAGCTATATCTAACCATTCAGGCACTGCTTGACACCCCCTGTAAATATAGTTTATCTAGAAACCCTTGTACTGAAGTTCCTCTCCTTCTAACTCTCCGACTCTTTTTTTTAAATCTTTTGTTACTTCGTGTACGACCATCATAGTCTCATGTAAAGTTCGCTTCGATTTATCATCAAGAGTCCGTAAGGCTAAGCTCGAAAGACTTGCTTCTACCCCTTTTAGACTGGAAAAACACTGTTTAACATCTGAACCTACTGTCATCCAAATTCTCCTTATCCTTTTGGTTTAAAAATTAAAGCTCCTAACATGCCGAAAACAATGGCAGCTGAAATACCAGAACTAGTTACTTCGAACATTCCTGTCATCACACCCACTAACCCATGTTTTTCGGCTTCTTGCATCGCACCATGTACAAGAGAATTCCCAAAGCTTGTAATAGGTACTGTTGCCCCAGCCCCAGCAAAATCAATCAAGGGTTCATATAAACCAAACCCATCTAAAATAGCACCCACCACTACAAGGGTACTTAACGTATGTCCCGGTGTAAGTTTGAATACATCAAACATAATTTGCCCAATGATACAAATCAAACCGCCTACAACAAAAGCCCAAAAAATAGATCATATTTATTATTCACCTCCGTATTCAATCGACACTGCATGGGCAATACAAGGAATGGTTTCATTTTGCTGAAAGGACAATGGTGAGAGTAAAGCACCTGTAGCTACGACTAACATTTTTTTAAATTCTCCTTTTTTCATGCGGTTTAATAAATGACCATAAACGACCGTTGCTGAACAGCCTGCACCACTTGCTCCTGCTAAAACAGGTTGTCCCTCCCGATAAATCATAAGACCACAATCTTGGTATTTTTCTTCACTAATAGGGATTCCGTGCTTTTTAAATAGATCCATGGAAACTTCCTGTCCAATCTGGCCCAGGTCCCCGGTTACAATTAAATCGTAATAAGATGGCTCAATATTTCGTTCCTTTAAATGGGCTTCAATGGTATCAACCGCAGCTGGCGCCATTGCTCCTCCCATATTAAATGGATCTGTTAAGCCCATATCAATCACACGTCCAATTGTGGCAGAAGTGACACGAGGTCCTTCCCCAGAATCACATAAAAGGGCGGCACCTGCACCAGTAACAGTCCATTGTGCAGTAGGTGGTTTTTGACCGCCGTACTCAGTTGGATAACGAAATTGTTTTTCAACAGCTGTATCATGACTAGATGCTCCTGTTAATAAATATTTCGCTCCTTTCGTATTCACAATATAAGCACCTAGAGCCAGTCCTTCCATAGACGTAGAGCAGGCACCGAATAAACCAAAATACGGAGCTCCAATTGTTCGACTAGCAAAACTTGTCGGAGTTATCTGGTTGATCAGATCCCCAGCTAGGATAAATTGAACTTGATCTTTTTGGATGCCCCCTTTTTCCATGGCTTTTTGACAGGCTTCTTCAAAAAGGACTTTATGTGCCTTTTCATAGGAATCCTGTCCAAGCCATAAATCAGCATGAAGGAGATCGAAATCTTCTGCGATCGCTCCGTTTGCTTCAAATGGTCCTCCAACTGTTCCAGTTGAAAGTATCACTGGTTTTTGTTCAAAAATCCATGTACGATGACCTGCCAGCATTATAAACCACCCCACTGGATTAAAATGGTTTTGATGAGGGCAATGACAAAAGCAGAAAAAACACCAAATAAAATAACCGCCCCTGCTAATTTAAACATGTTGCCGCCTACGCCCAGTACAAATCCTTCGGAACGATGCTCAATGGCAGGTGATATGACCGCATTGCCAAAACCAGTTACGGGTACAGCTGTTCCAGCCCCTCCAAATTGGGCCATTCGATCATATACACCAAAACCAGTAAGAAGCATCGTAATAAAAATTAACGTACCCACTGTCGGATTTCCGGCCGTTTGCTCAGTAAAATCAAAAAAATAAATGTAGAAGTCAGAAATACACTGACCGATCAGACAGATAAGACCACCAGTTATAAAGGCCTTTATACAATTTTTAACAACCGGTCTTTTAATCTCTCGTTGTTTTTGCAATTTTTGGTATTCCTGTTGCACAGGAGTAAGTTGTTTCTTTTGATTATTAGACATAACTCGATCCTTTCTCTTTATGTTTGTTCCTTCATTAGACTTTTCAGTTTATTTAAATCCTTTTTTAAGTTTTTCTCATTCGTATCGTTTTTTTTCAGTCTCTGTTCTATGTTTTCAAGTTCCCAGAACATTTTTTTATCACTCGAAACAAATACATTGTGATCTGGATACATTTTTTTTAAGTCAGATTTAACTGACTTCTCGATATTTTTTAATCGGAAACGGTTGAAATTTCTGACTTTTATCGCTACTAAAAGCTCATTATTTGTATTCACAGCCTTTACATCCGAAATTTCTTCCTTAGTGATAATCTTTTCTTTAGCATGATTGGCAACAGATTGATCAATTGGTTTACTTGTATGTACTTGTGAAATACTCAAATCATTATAATTATCTAACTGATTTTGGTTTCCGTTACACCCTGAACCCATTCCGATAAGGATTAAAATGAAAAATAATATTTTCACTTTCATGAAATCACCTCCATGTTTTACCAGTATTGGGATGCTAAAAAAGGTTGGCCTCTCAACCAACCTTTTCGCCATACTCATTATTGTTGTTTGTATTGAGGTTCTTCTTGTTCGATTTGTTGAACACGTGGTTCAACATTATCAATAACAGATTGGGTTTGTGTAGCAGCATCTTGATAAAGTTGCTTAGCTTGTTGATTATCCGTACTGAGAGCAAATGTTTCAAAGCTAGCTTGAGCGCTTTTTAATCCTGCTAAAGCTGTTTTAACGTCATTGATGACTGTCATGAATAACACCTCCTATGGTTGACATTAATATGGTGCTAAATAAAATATATATTTATTCACACTAGTGTTGCGTTAATTTAATTTGACTATTGGAAATACTTAAAATGTTCAATTTTATTATTTTGTGCAAAGAAAAAGTCCTTTATAATGGATAAGTCAGGTGGTAACCCGTCCAAATCCACTATAAAAGGACATACGCATGGACAAGATTACACGAAAAAATTCATTTGGACAATGGTTTTCACCAATAAACCTTCAATTATTTGAAGAACAGGTGAAAACGATGAAATTAGATTACTATACGAAAAAACTAACGACTGAGTCATTCCTTAAATTACTACTTTTTGCGCAACTACAAGAAATCGAAAGTCTGCATGCACTAAGCGATAGTCTATTCGATGACCAGCTTCAAAAAGGAATCGACCTTGATTCTATCAGTATTTCTCAGCTGTCACGCCGATTGAATGGGATGAATCCAGATATATTCCAAAGGCTTTTCCTTGATTTAGTATCACAAATTCATACCAAAACGTACTATACGAAACTTGTGATGCCGTTAAAAATTATTGATTCAAGCACGCTGCCACTCAATTTAACCAATCATAAATGGGCAAAATTTCGCAAAACAAAGGCGGGAGTAAAGTTGCATCTCCGTCTTGTGTTTATGGAAAAAGGTACTTCCTATCCTGAAAAAGCCGTTATGACAACTGCAAAAGAACATGACCGTGGTCAGCTTGAAATCATGGTGGATGACAAGGAATGCATGTATGTGTTTGATCGTGGCTATCTAGACTACGAGCGCTTTGATCGCATGACTGATGATGGCTACTTTTTTCTTTCCAGACTACGTAAAAATGCAGTCATACGGGAAGTTTTCGATTTTAACCTACCAGAGAAAGCGGCTGTTTTGTCAGACCAAATGGTATTGATTGGTACGACTCAAAACCGTGCTGAAAATTACTTTCGCCTTCTAAAAGTGATGGATTCAAAAGGAAATGAACTCCAGCTTATTACGAATCGTTTTGATTTGAGTGCCGAAGAAATTTCGGAGATGTACAAATCTCGCTGGGCAATTGAGCTATTTTTTAAGTGGATTAAACAACATCTCAGCATCAAAAAATTCTACGGTCAAAGCGAATGGGCAGTTCAAAATCAAGTGTTTATCGCACTGATTGTTTTTTGCCTACATGTTCTCGTACAAATCGAAACAAAAAGTAAGCGAAAAACCTTACAAATTAGCCGTTATTTAAGGGCTGCATTGTGGAAACCAGCGAATATCTGGCTTCGAAAGATTGAAGGAAAAGCCATCCCTTAAATAAACAAATTGTCGTTGTCGCACAGGTCTAATTGTAAATAAAATCCAAATGGATGGAGCCACCTTTAATAGGGTATTTACCTTTTTGGCTCTAATCAAGAAAGATGATTAAACTGAAAATTATGACATTATTTATACAACACTAGTGATCAATATTAAAAAATTCAAATATGAAATATTTTAATGTTTTTGGTAAAAATACATTTTGTAAGTAAAACTCTGCGAGAGGAAGGGTAGTGAAAATTGAAAATCACGCTTTTTTACAAAAGTGATTAAAATTCAGTTGATTTATTCATGGTTACTGTGAGTTTTAGTCCAAACATAGACATATTTGCTTTTTGTTTTAGAAATGGAGTAATAGTTGCAGGTTTGTGTTATAAATTATTTAACATACGAAAGTGGAAAATTATCAAAGGAGAATAGGAAATATGCATAAAGATTATAGTGAAATGGTTTTAGGACCAAAACCACGGGCTAGACAAAAGAATTTTTTTGTAAGTTTAGAGGAGAGTTTTAAAAATCCTATTATACATAAGGAAATTCATGGCGATAAAGTGTATGTTCCCTTAGATCTAAGTAGGATTTGGGACAGGATACATTAAAATAAGCATATTCATTTGTGTATAGCAACTTCTAGGGTAATTGAGGGACAAGGTGAAAGGACACTTTCGTTTTAGGGTAATAGAATTATCCTAAGTGTTAGAGTAGCCAATAGGGACAATGCCCCTATGTCCCACCCACATACACTCAAGGACATTTACATCAATTTAAATAAAGGGTCTCAGAATCAATAAGAAACGCATTTTTTCTATTGGCTATCATAATCATATAATCATCCCGTCTTCCAAAAATGTAAGTAGGACATATTTTTGGAATAACAAAAGTTCCAACTTCAATTTTTAGCTCCTTCTGGCTACTTCATTCCTAAAATAGATAGTAACGCTCTTCCTAAAAGAAATAATCTTTTAAAAATAAATTTCCTCAAGAAAGAAGCCTCCTTACAAAAGCACTATATAGGTCACGCTGGTAAAACTTAAATCATACATAAGCCAATCGCTGCCCAATATGCTTGAACGAAAAATCAAGATTCTCTTTTTTTATCACTCATAGTATCCCCCTCACTTCCTCATCCTCCCTTATATACCATAATATTGTCCATCATAGTTAAGAAGTTAGTGTCACTAAGTCTCCTATATTCAGGGTTTCGATTTCTTCTTTCCCCTTTTGTAAAAGACCGGGTTAATTCCCTTATGAACTGATCTAGTTCATTTAGATAGATGTTTGCTAAAATCGAACTGATGATTCCACCCTGCGGAGTCCCGCTGAATGTGTGTTGTGATATATCCATTTCTCCTATAACCGGCACGTAAGAATTTCCAGATAAGGTGGATGAATTTTTCATCTTGGATTCTTCTTTTCAGAATATCTACCAACTTGTGATGATTAATGTTATCGAAGAAGCTTTCAATATCATAATCACATATCTAATTATCACCCTCAATATAGAGCAACAAATCAAACAACCATTTGAAATCACAAGTGTTAAATATTATTGCCCCTTTTGTAAAATATGAATTAGAAAAAGCAAAAGATACGTATATGTCCATGCATTGGAGGAAGTTGCTGCAATGACCTATTTAATTGGTAAAGGTATGGACCCACAGACCACTTATATAACGAATCGAATCTTGGGAAATTAATGAAATGTTTAAAAAATGACTAGTTGATATGATCCATGCTATAGAGGAAAAACTAGTAGAAATGATTTAAAATGTTTAAAAGTATTTTTAAACTGTCAGCTCGAAAACAGTGGACTTGATGTTTATTAGGAGGACATTTCTTTTATCTGGACCTAAGGAGAATTACATAATAAATAGAGTAATGGGCAGCTTTAAAGCTGTCAATTACTCTATTTCCCACTTTTGTCATCTTCTCCTACAAGAAGCAGTTCTAAACAAACGGTGTTGAAACTTATTACTCTATACCTTTTTAAATCATTATTCATCTATATCATCTGTGTCGTTTACATCTTTAGGATCTTCAATTAGTTCTTCAGCATCAGGCACTAAATCAGCTTCATCATCTTTATTTTCATCTACATTATCTAGGTCATTTGCATCTTTAGGATCTTCAATTGGCTCTTCTGTATCAGGGTCCACATCATTTTCATCTATATTATCCGGGTCATTTACATCTTCAGGATCTTCAATTGGTTCTTCTGTATCAGGTGGTGGTGGATCATTATCCTCTTCTACATTATTACACCCCATTAACATGATGGCAGATAGAAAAACTGCTGTTAATAGTCTTAACCACTTTAGATTCATTTTTTACCGCCCTTTCTATCGTCATTTATATTCCTAAATTATTTTCTCCGTTTATTATTTTTTTATTCTAATTTTTATTCTACAGGTTATAAGCATTACCCAAGCTAAGCCTCCATTAAGTTGGACAATACAATGAGGTGAAGTTTTGGGAGTAATTAATGCTAGGGAATCAGATATTGCCTCTTTTTAGGAAGATTATTAAGAGCTGAAGGTGATAAGGAGATGTTACTGTTACTAGTTGGGAACGTTGGAATAAACAAAAAAGGATATGATGATAAGTCATATTGTTAATAAAATGAAATTAGAAACTGAATCGTACTATAAGCTTTGAAAGCTTCAAAAAGGGGGGCCTGGATTTAAGATAATAAATTTGCCATTAAAGGGGGAATTTACCAGTTCAAATGCCTAATGCAGCACATACGGAGTATTAGGAGGAGGGTTAAACAGACAAATCATATATTTACGTCTTAAATCAGCAGCCATCGAACTGGAATATACTATACGTAAAATTACATAATAAAGTTTGTTTTTCATTCGCCATTTAGTTTGCTCCAAATTCAAGTACTTAGGATTTGTAAAATTCATTCCTATCAATCGGTTGAGGGGGTTTCTCCATCCATCCGCGTTCAACTAAAATGTTAAATCCTTCCCCACCGTACTTCATTACATCCACAACGAATAGGGACCACACAGCTGCTAAATCCTTTCTCATTGTAATAGATAGAGCGTATCCGAGAGCAGAAACACCAACTTGATTTGAAGAACCAATGAAAAACATAATTAACCTTTCGGAAAATGGTAATGTTGTTGAATCGGTTACCTCCATAGTCAGGGGGGTACCCATGAAATTATAATTTTCCTTCAAAAATTTTGAAAATGCTTCTATTTGTCTTTCAGTAAGTTTTTTTCCTTTTAATAAGTAATCTTTTATTTCTTTGTCTTTCATTACCTGTATTAATCCCATTAAAAGAACTAGACCAATTGTATTTCTTTCAACTGCTGCAAAAAGTTCTCCTATTTCTAAAGTATTTAAAGGTCTTTTCTCACCAAACCATGTATTTATTAACGATGGATTGTGTTGTATAAATTCTACACTTTTTGGGTATTCCATATTTGGTGGTCTATCATTTAAACCTTTTAAACTCATAAGATTTAACGCTTTCCCATGTAATTCTGTTTCACTATATGGGGTACAGCCAACATTTCGGAAATTTTGTACGCTAAGCAAATTTCAATCTAAAAAAGCCGATATCCTTGATGGATTCGACTTTTTTTATATGGATTTCTATTTGCTCCTAATTTTTTTAATTACAAATACTAAAACTGCAAACAGTATTACAAATATTATTATTGTTTTCATTTATATTCACCTCAAAAGAAGAAGCTATATACGAAGAAAAAGTTTCTGGAGCAACAAAGGATCGCGAGCAACTTCAAAAAATGTTAGAGGATCTACAGGAAGATGACATCATTTATGTTACAGACTTAACTCGAATTACTCGTAGCACACAAGACCTATTTGAATTAATCGATAACATACGGAAAAAAAAAGCAAGCTTAAAATCACTAAAAGATACATGGCTAGATTTATCAGATGATAATCCATACAGCCAATTCTTAATTACAGTAATGGCTGGTGTTAACCAATTAGAGCGAGATCTTATTCGTATGCGACAACGTGAAGGGATTGAGTTGGCTAAGAAAGAAGGAAAGTTTAAAGGTCGGTTAAAGAAATATCATAAAAATCACGCAGGAATGAATTATGCAGTTAAGCTATATAAAGAAGGAAATATGACTGTAAATCAAATTTGCGAAATTACAAATGTGTCTAGAGCTTCATTATATAGAAAGCTATCAGAAGAGAACAAATAGTCCTTCCTTACCCCATATTCCAGAAAAGGCCATATAGTTGAATAAACAACTTTTTGTCACGTGATTTTTGATTCCATCACGAGTGATTTCTTAAAAGTTAACAACTATTTTTTGAATGAGCTGCATTTTTCAACGGAAGGATGAGGCTTCTAACCGTTAAAAGTAAACATATTCAGCTTGTGGTGCATATACTGGATTGGTCCTTTATATAGGGTAGTAAATAAGATATCTAATCCTTTATTCTTCAGAACATAAACTTTAAATTTAGGGGGAGATTAGTATTGCAAACTGCACAGCAAACAATGGTTAGTATTCCATTCCCATCAGTATGGGGTATCCATGCTGCTATAGCTGGTAAACCAATCGTTTGGGGCGTACTCAACATTAACTCTATTACAGATAACAGGGTAATTGGTACGGTTAATTTTCGTGGTACACCTATTCCTATTAGTGGATATTGGGATGAGAATACTAAACAGATAAGATTTGATTCACCTTATGCTATGTTCTCCGGTACATTAACTATCATTGATGATGCTCCAATTAGAATTCGACATTTTATTTTAAATGGACGATTTATTATGAAACCTCCTTCTTTACAAGCAGGCGAATACGGAACATGGATTGCTACAACCGATAGAGCTCTTACCGGATATCCCGTAATTAGTGGTACCTTGCCCCCTGTTGGAGTCTTTTTAACATCAAATATACTTAGTCAGCTACAGCAGAATTATGTAAGATTTTAGGTTTAAATGGAATAAATGTAAAACGAACCTCCTTTTTTGTTTTTCGATACATCTCCAACATTAAATTTCCTGTGACAAAACAAACTAATTACAAAATTATTTGAGGTGTCTCATGAGAAAAGGTTAATCTAAACAATTCCTCGTATTCCAAACGTATACTTGCTACATAGTTTGTACATGTTAAGGGAAAAACTAAGGAGGAATTTTAGTTGGAGTGGATTTTTTTTCTATACCTGTTAAATACGTTCTTTATCTTATTCATAGCAATTTGGGAAGTACGTAGGCCTGCCAAGGCATTGAATTGGATAATAATCGTCCTTCTTTTGCCAGTCATTGGTTTCTTGCTTTATCTTAGCGTATCAAACCCTCTAAGTTTATTCATCGAAAAAGATTGAACTCTTCTAAAAATGAATCTAACAAATTACCTGAGACATTCGGTGATTCAGCATCGGTAATTGCCGATGCTTTACGGCATTTCACTGTGAATGGGCTTCGAATGGGCCAAGTCCAAGTGTTTAACAATGGAATAGCAAAATATGAACAACTCCTTGAATCCCTGCAAAAAGCCCAAAAAACAATTGATCTGGAATATTTCATATATCGGAATGACCAAATTGGTAATCGCATCACAGAACTGCTAATCGAAAAAGCAGTAAATGGAGTGCAGGTTCGTTTTATGAGAGATGGCTTGGGGAGTTATAAATTCCCGCGTGAAAAAATCCGGCAGATGGTGGAAGCAGGGATAGAATGCAGGACAATATTTCCTTTACGATTTCCCTGGATTTTGTCCAATTGGAATTATCGGGATCATTGTAAGATGGCCATAATCGACGGAAAGATAGCTTTTAATGGTGGCATTAACGTAGGATATGAATATACAGGATTGAAGCCTGACGTTGGCTTCTGGCGGGATACTCATTTGCAAGTCATAGGAGAAGCATAAGCCGATTTGCTGACTGTCTTTGATGTTCATTGGGAAATCGCTGTGCCGGAACGGATAAAATCAAAAACAAATTTGAAAACAAAATCAAAGGTAACGAAAATCAATTCAATCGGCAGAGCAGATCATTCCAAATGGTCAGCCTAATTGGGATCAGAGTTGAGCACCCTTGATGATAAAGAAATGGACATATCCGCAAAAACTAGGACATTGCATAAAGCGTATATCCATACGTTGGAAAGAAACCCTGGAATTCCTACCCCAGTCATTCGGCAAGCTTACTTTATATGTATAACACAGGCGACCAAGACTATTGATTTAACAACACCCTATTTTGTACCAGAAACGGATATTATCATGGCATTAAAGACAGCAGTAGCTCGTGGTGTGCACGTAAGATTGCTGGTTCCTCGCCACATTGATCAAAAAAGCGTGGGCTATGCAAGTCGTACCTATTACGGGGAACTTATAGAAGCTGGGGTCCAAATCTACCAGTACAATAAAGGAATGTTACATGCGAAACTGATGATCATTGATGAGGAAATTGCAGAAGTAGGCGCAGCAAACTATGATATGAGAAGTTTTCGCCTGAATTATGAGGTGTGTCAAGTCGTGTACAGTGCTGATGTGGCAAGGGAACTCACAGAGCAGTTCGAGAGGGATCTTACTGATTCTGTACCATTAAGAATTGAAGACTTGTTGCAACGATCCCTGACCGAGCGCATTGTTGAACAAGGTGCTCGTCTGCTTTCTCCATTATTATAAGTTGATGTATCCTGTTTTTATTGTTCTATCTTAAATCTAGATTTAACTTTGTTTTTAATATATTTCTGACTTATTTGAAAAAAAGTCGAAAACCCGTGTATTATAAGAACTTCCAACATGGGTTTTTTCTTATTTACGATGGAATTTTATTACTAAAAAACGGTAATACTAAAAAGGCAGCTCAAAGAGTTTGAATTCAAAAATATCTGTTACCTTTTCATTTAAATATAGAGGTGATATCAATAGATAATATATTTGAAAATCTTAAGGAAATACGTTTATTAGAAGATAAGCTCTATCATTTAGAATTAAATGGTTGGCTAAAAAATGAGTTTTTAACTTGGGAATGGTGGATACTAGTCGTTTTTTTAGTTGTGCCTTGGGTTATATGGGCTAAACTTGTTAAACGAGACATTATTTTAGAAATTTTGTTATTTGGTACCATAATTATCATAACAACAACCTTATTAGATGTAGTTGGCTTACAATATAGGTTTTGGGATTATCCAATTGCATTCTACCTATTATTCCTAGGGCCTTTCCCTTTGATTTTTCAATGATACCTGTAGCTTACATGTTGTTATATCAATATTTTAGAACATGGAAAATTTTTGTAATCGCACAAATCACTATGGTACTCACATACGCCTTTATTGGTGAACCTTTTTCCGAGAGGGTCGAACTTGTGTATTATTATGAGTGGAGATACAGTTATTCATTCATATATTACATCATTGTTGGAATTGTAACTCAACTAAGTAAAATTTAAATTGGAGGAAAAAACTTTGGAAGAAGTTAATATTGGTTTACTGACGATCAAAGTCATCGTTGGTTTTGCAACTTTACTTTTTATCATTATCATAACAGGCAGAACATCCATCTATCAGTTAACCCCGTTTCACTTAGTTTTTGTGTTAGTACTTGGAGATCTTTTAGGAAATACCATTTATGAAGATAAGGTAGGGATTTTTCATTTTTTATATGCCATCGGATTGTGGACGTTTCTTATGTTTGGAATAGAGTTTATGACTCTAAAAAATAAATCGACACGTTCTCTCTTATTAGGCAATCCTAACATCATCATTCGAGATGGTGTTATGGACAGAAAGTTACTTACAAAGAACAAATTGGATGTAAATCAAGTATTGAGTATACTCCGTCAAAATAATGTCTTTTCAGTTCGCGAAGTCAAATACGGTATATTGGAAGCTAATGGGCAAATAAGTTTATTATTAAAATCCAAGTATCAAAAACCAGACAAGCAAGATCTCAATCTTCCAGAAAGTCCAGTAGACCTCCCAACATCGTTAATTATAGATGGGGAAATTTTATGGGATAATTTACATGAACTCGGATTTGATCAACAGTGGTTAGATAACCAATTAACTACCAATGGATATGATAATGTAAAGCGTATACTTTACGCAGATTGGCGAGAGAGTGAAGGCATACATGTAAGTCCTAAATAAAATTTGTTAGGATAAGAGCACATCAATTTTCTTGGTGAATATAAACTTTAGTCTTCAACAATCAGGCGCTTTAATGAAGTAACTAAAGCCTAATTTTTCACTTATAACACCGAGAAATTAGACTTTTTATATTTTGATTTCCTTAACGTTGTAAATCCGCACTTTCCTGACGCTACCCCATGTACAAAAAAAATGTTCAACCAGATATATCGTAAGTCCGAAAATAAATACAGAATTGAACTTACCAACATTATAAAAATTTCCAGGAACAGTTTAACATTTACCAAATAAACTGTTCCTAATTTTAAGTTTATTTATTATCAAAAGGTCGGAGCAGGAAATTCATCAATTTTGATACGAAGTAAACTATAAGGTTTCTGTCGTAAGTCTTTTCCATAATGAAATCTAGGCTGTCGATGTAATTGGTTCACAATGACATACAAATATTGATCCGGACCAATTGAAAAAGTATCCGGCCACAACATTCTCGGGTCATGTATGATCGTTTCCATTGTGCCATTTGGCAATATCTTGCGGATACAGTTGTGTTCATAATCTCCAGCATAAACAGTTCCCTTTGCATCAGTGATCATTCCATCAGATGCACCTTTTTCTCCCCAATACTCCACATGATAAGGTAATTCCATGTCCGGTATGCTTCTGTCTCTCAGGGCTTCTGTTGTGATCGAGAACAGATGACGACTGGTTAGTGGACAAAAAAATAATACCCTTCCATCAGGCGAAATCGCAATACCGTCAGAAGCCAGTCTAAATGGAGAAGTACTGCCATCTTTATTTCGATTCATTAATACTTTTCCTTCTACTTTCGGTATAAAATAGGGATCGGGTGAAGTTGAATTTGCCCCATTTAACCGTCTGAAGGCGTTTCCATCTGCTAAATCTACGACGATTATAGCTCCTGGTCCTGTTGAAGAAGAATCCGTTATATAAGCATACCCTGCTTTTCCAACACGAAAATCAAAACGGACATCATTCAAATAAGTTGTAGGCAGGACAACATCTTCTGTAAAGGTATATACTTTTCTTATTGTATTCGTTTCTAGATCAACAGCGACTAATTTTGCCCCCCCTTTAATAGGTTCAGAAAAATTGGGTGCAGCTGTATCTAATACCCAAAGTGTTCCCCTTCCATCAGCAACTACACTTTGGACACTGATAAAAGTCCTTGTAAAATTCTCGGGGTTAACCAAATTGGTTTGTAAATTAGGATAAGGCTGCAATTTATCCTCAACAATTTCCGCCACCGTAAATTTAACATCGTCTCCCCATTTCGGGAAGCAAATGAAAATACGACCGGTTTCTGAAACAGTAACACCTGTAGGCATAGCCCCATAAAATGGATAAACCAGTTCAAAATTACCGAAATATTTTTCACTAGGTAACATAGGTATCATCATATCCTCCTTAAGCATCAAACGGGATATCACCTATATATGATTTATATTTTTTCTAGTGCATGTTTCTTAATAAGTTTTTTTCTATAAAACATTAACCTCTATCGATTCAACAACTAAAGTCGGTCGGAAGAACAAAATCGCTAACGCGACTTAAATCACGTCCCAAGTGAAGATTATTCACTTGGGATATTTCTCGCTCGTCTCATTGTTCCGTTACAAAAAGGACAGACTACTTCTACTTCTTCATTTTCCTTTAAATCAAAATGGAACTCTTCAACCACATATTCTGGAACCTCATCTTCTTTTCCACAATCCATGCATTTAAAAATAATTATTTTCATATCCTCATTTAATCCAAATGGATCTTCTTCTAGCCATTTAAGAAAATCCTTACTCATATCATCCTGCTCTTTGTTTTTGACCAAGATTAATCCTCCTTACCGTTTTAACAGATTCTAAATCCTCCATATAATGATACAAGAATCCATAATCTGCATGCCAGATCTCCACTAGGTCCATCTCACGATGGCAATGAGGACAGATAAAAGGATCTTTATCAAAAGCTTCAATCATTCTTTGTCTATAAGTTTTTTTCTTCTTTTTTCTTTCTAATAACAACGACAGTTGTTTGGTTCTCATAAAAGCATAAAGACTCAACACTTGATTTGCCTTTTTATATGACCTTCTGCTGTACAAACCAAAACGACCAACCATTCGAAAATGCTTGGGACAAATGTGTTGTAATAGATTATATAAGAATTGATACACGGATAAGGTCTCATCAACTCGCTTTTTTGTTTGATGGTCCTCATACCAAAAATGAACAGTCTTTCCGTCGTACTTAATGATTCGATACTCTGCAATGGCCGGCCTAGCTAGGTATCTTCCAATGTATTTTGCAGCTCCTTTTGCATCTTTCATTTTTTGTTCTGCATTTACATAGAAGCCCTTTTGATACCTTTTGTATAAGTCGTTAATAAGATTATGTACCTTTGGGTTATTAGGAAACCATGATTTCAGTAAATCCATTAACACCTTTTGCCATGATTTTCTCAAGTATTCGTATGGAATAAATTCAGTCGGCACCCACTCATTACGATTATCTAAAGCTCCTTCTGTTACTAACGCATGAATATGGGGATTAAACTTTAGGTCTCTTCCAAATGTATGAATAACCGTAATAACACCAACTTTTAAGTGGCGTTTTTTACTCTTATGCTCAAAATAATATTGGAAAACCTCAGCTACCTTTTTACTCAGTTCATTTAATTTTTTTCGATCTTCAAAAAAGACTTTTCGTAATTCCTTCGGAATTGTAAATACCATATGTCGATGAGGAACATTAAAAATCATTTCCTGCTGCTTTTCAGACCTATGACCTGCAGCTTATAAAAGAAGAAAATCGCTGGTTTGTTAAGGAAATGAAAAATCAATAATTACGATAATAGGAGGGTGCAAGATTATGAATTTCGGAGAAAATATTCAAACTTGGTTTTCTACTCAAATTGGAGCTTTGTTTATGGTTATTATTGGAGCTGTCGCTATCTATTTCTTAGTAAAAAGAGAGTTTTTTAGTGTGTATTTTTAACTTAATAGACGAACATTATCAAGCCTTTTAGGCAATGACTTCCTATGGAAGCTGAGGGCTTAACACTTGTTCCAATCCAGCTAGGTGACTATACTTTCGAAACATATTGTTAGCCGTCATACGGCTTAACTTTGGTCCTTTGTTAGATAAAAATAAATAAGGACTGTCTGTATACTTATGTTTTTTTCGTAATTCCAAGTAATCTTTTAAAGCTTGAATGACTTTTTGATTTAAAAGTACAGTACGCTGTTTGTCTCCCTTACCAGAACGAATGACTAACTCTGATGATAATAAGTGTAAATCTCGACTAATCTCAATACTTAAAGCTTCACTAATCCGGCAGCCTGTAATAAACGAGTATTTAAAACAGAATCAGAAATTGAACGGTTGACTAGACAATAAAAAATTAGCTTAGATTTGATATTTGTTCGTTATTTATATATCACGCTTTCTTCTTAAATTGAATATATATGGTTGTATAAAAAAATAAACGTCCAAGTCACCCTGAATCTAAGTAAATTTCCTAAACATAGTGCATAGGATAATTTTATAAATCTGTGAAGGGAATGAGAAAGATGTACTATTTTCCTTATATTTATCCATATCCTTATTATGTTAACGTGCCAATGTATAACTATGGAAGACAGCCTGTTTACTGGACTATTCCTAATGAGATAGAGTATGCTAAACAATTAGGTTTTTTACAATCGTCAAAGGGAAGAGGTAAAATCAAGTTAAAAGATTATGGACCAGAACCGTTTGTAGTTAATATCAATGCGGCTGCAAAACAAAACAATACGTATCGTACTGCTTTATGGACAGGAAAACATTTGCAAGTTACATTGATGAGTATCAATGTTGGAGAAGATATTGGTTTGGAAATTCACCCTAACGTTGATCAATTCTTACGTATTGAACAAGGTCAAGGAATTGTTCAAATGGGCAAGAGTAAAGATAATTTAAACTTTGAAAGAAAAGTCTATGATGACTCTGCCATTATGATACCTGCTGGAACATGGCACAACGTAATCAATACAGGTAATATCCCGCTAAAACTTTACTCGATATATGCACCTCCACAACATCCACATGGTACTGTACATGTAACAAAAGTCGATGCCATGGTAGCTGAATAAAACTACTGTGAGTAATAAAAAGAGGAACGTAAAATATATTATTAGAATTGTTCTTACGAAATTAGAGAACTATTTTGTTACTATTTTATATATTTGTTATTCAATTAACCTGCTCTTATCTACAGTATCAGCGACAAAATGTTGATATAATGCACCTTATATCTTTGTGTTCATGTAGTAATAGATACACGTTTTAAGGGCTTGACTTGAGTCCCCTGTGGGTACAATTGATCCTGTGAAGGTTGTAGCAGTTTTTCCATCAGGCAACGAGCCTATCTATCACACCTACCGCGCTTTCGCTTACTGTCCTTGAAGTTTAGTCTGGAAGAAGTACACTTCCACACTAAACTTCAAGGTTGTTTCTTTCTCCAGTTACCCCTACTTTTCCTTAAATTTTTATATATAATTTTGCTATGTTTAATAAGAATAGTCGGGTTCCCGATAATAAAACGGTTTAACCAATTCAATAAACTTAACTTTGATATAAATAGATGAACGCATGTTATAACAATGATTCCAATAATCCCCTCCATCACTCCTTCTACTTTAATTGATCCAAAAGCTAAATAAGCTAAAAAAATAATGGCTCCAAAATCATAGGGGGTAAGTTGTGCTAGTGCGGATTTCCCTAAAAGTTTTACGGCTAAAATAAACACAATAAATACATGGGGTAGCGTCAGGAAAATGCGGTTATCTTAACCATCCAAAACGGATGACTTTACAGTATTCAATGTAAAGTTATCCGTTTTTTGTTTCTTTAAAGACTATTTAACCACACTAATTTTTATAGTATTTATAGTAAATAAAGAAAGGAGGAAGATTATCTGAAATTAAGAGATTGAGAGCTTTCTAGAATGAATAAAAGAACAATTTCAACAGGAGGATTTTATGAGAGTAATTACCCTTTCTACAAAAGAAGGAAAGATTCGGTACATGTTAATAGATCATAATAATGAGCCAGTCCGACCAGTTTTACATTATTTAAAGTTTAAGGACAATAGTGGGGCTTCACGTAACACCTTACGGTCGTTCTCATATCATTTAAAACTATTCTATGAATTCCTAGAACAAATAAACAAAGAATTTCGTGATATCGGAATAGATGAAATGGCGGATTTTATGCGGTGGTTACAAAACCCGCACCAGGATGTAAAGGTGTCCCCTATCTTCCCAAAACAACCAATTAGAAAAGCAAAGACAGTAAATATTATCATCAATACTGTTCTCGGATTTTATGACTACCTAATGAGACATGAGGACTATAGTATTCAGCTGACAGAACGTTTAAAGAAACAAGTATCTGGGTCCCGCAAGGGGTTTAAAAGTTTTCTGCACCATATAAACAAAAATAAATCCTTTGCATCTCATATTCTGAAACTAAAAGTGCCTAAACAACAGCCGAAAACACTTTCGAAAGATCAAATAGCATTAATTATGAATGCTTGTGTAAATATAAGGGATCAATTTTTAATACAGCTACTTTGGGAAAGCTCTATGCGTATTGGTGAAGCACTTACTTTATGGCTTGAGGATTTCGAGGTTGATGCGAGAAAAATCCATATACGTGATCGGGGTCAATTGTTTAATCTAGCTGAAATTAAGACGGTATGTAGCCCCCGAAGTATCGATGTATCTGAGGATCTAATTAATATGTACTTTGATTATATTGCTCAATTTCATACTGATGAAGTGGATACAAATCACGTTTTTATTAAGCTGTCAGGGGAAAAAAAAGGACAACCGTTAGAATATACCGATGTAGTAGCGCTGGTTCAGCGTCTGCGTGATAAAACAGGCATTTATTTCACTCCACATATGTTACGCCACACATCATTAACGGAACTAAGAAAGGCTGGCTGGAGAGATGAACATTTAATGAATCGGGCTGGCCACGCTCATATCCAAACAACAATGCAGATGTATATCCATCCTTCGGATGAAGATATTCGAAAAGACTGGGAAAAAGCTCAAGAAAGAATGAAAATCAACAAAGAAAATAAGGAGAATAACGAATGAATTTATCTATTGGATACCTACTCCCAGAAAATAAAGTTAGTGAAATAGCCAAAAAAATCTCTGGGTATTTCGAAAATGACATTTGGGATGCCGATGATGCGGCTTTTAATGATTTTAGAAAATCGGAATGGGGAAAAACTCATCGTAAAATGAATTTTTCAGTATTTCCATCTAAGCTTAAAAATGAGGTTAAGTTTTTTATTCTTACTCGTATTAAAAAAGATGATCTTCAATTGTATTCTGCAGTACACAATTATGCCCGGTCCTTTAAACAGCTGTCTATCTTTCTTAAGAAATATTATCCCAATATTAATAGTTTTGCAGATTTAGAAATAAGTAAAGCATTGATGCAATTAAGATCACATTTAAGTGAATTAGGTTTGAGCATACGAATTTATGGGAGAAGGAAGCTTTCTAATTACGAAAATCTACTTAATCGTTTATTTTTGTTTTATAAAGACTTCTATGATACAAGAGATGAATTTGATAAAGATATCTGGGATGTTAGAAATATTCCTAGTGCAAGATTTCCCGATCACGAATCAAGACATATCCTGAATTTCGAGGATATCCCTATTCCCTTTCGTCCTTTAGCAAAAAAATATTTAAAATTTAGGATCAGTCATTTATCCCTTGGCCAATGTACTCTTGACGTTAGAATATTAAAGTTATTTTTGACATTTATACATGATAAAAATCCTTCTTGGAAGGATTTAAATGCCTTAACACGGAAAGATATCGAAGATTACCTAATATTTCATAATAAGAAGTTTCATGACAAAATACAGTCAAAAAGAAGTTATTTAATCGTCCTAAATGTATTCTTGGAAACAATTGAAAAACTGCAATTCGATGAGGCACCTGCGTTGCCTGTAAATCTATTGTTATTTAAAGAAGATATCCCTAGACCGGTAAAAAAGTCTGAAAATGATATCAAATACATTCCTGAAGGGGTTCTTCAGCAAATTGAGGAAAAGCTAGAGTTCTTAAAACCATCAAAATACGTACCGATTATTGTATTACTTCGGGCAACTGGTTGGAGAATATCGGACATTCTTAATCTACGTTATGATAATTGTTTAGAACAAACACCGCAAGGATGGTACTTATGCGGAGATATTAGAAAAACACAAGTAATGAATCATCGTGTGCCAATTACAAAAGAATTAGCAGAGGTAGTAGAAGCTGTAGTAAAAGTGACTAAAGATCAAAGCAATACGATTAATAATCCTAAAAACTATTTATTTGTGCAGCTAGAAGGTATCCGAAGAGGACGACCCTATAATTATTATGACATTCGCAGAAGTTTGAAGCGCTTTACTGGAGAACAAAAAATAGTTGACGATTCAGGAAAGCCCTTTTTTATCAAAAATCATGCCTTTCGGCATACCAAGGGTGTAGAGCTTCTTAATAACGGAATGAACATATTGCATGTTCAAAAATGGATGGCACACGCTTCCCCAGAAATGACCTTGCATTATGCAAAAATTCTCGATACTACCATGCGTAATTCTTGGGAAGAAGCTACAAAACAAGGTATTTTTCGGGTTGACATTGAAAGTAAACGTCCAGTTAAAATTGAACTTTCGGATATTGAGAATGAAGATATCATTGAATGGGAATATATACGCCATAATTTAGACGCTGTGAAGATGGAGCTTGGCTATTGTATGAAACCTATTAAGCAGCCATGTCCCACTCAAGCGAACCCATGTCTGTCTTGTCGTAATTTCTGTACTACACCCGAATTCATTCCCCAATTTGAAATGGAAATTACGGAAGTTAAAAATGTAATTGAGCGAGGCAGGGCTTTAGGGCGACAAGTATGGATAGATAAGAATCAAACCACTCTAGATCAACTAGAGCCTATTCTAGAAACTTTGAAAAATGGTACAACTCATCATTTTGCCGGGAAAAAAGGTCGCGAATATATTGGAGAGGAACGCACTCATGAGAAGTAAGCATATTAGAAATACCGAAGGTGTAAAAAAACATGCCCAGATGAAAAGCCAAGAGGCGGCTCAAAAGGTAGACAAGGCTATTCAAAGTCTTATCAAAACGAAGGCTAAAATTAACTTTAATCAAGTTGCCATGGAATCAGGTGTATCTAAGGCTTTTCTCTATAACAATCAAGAAATACGGAACCGAATAGAAAGGTTACGAAAGCAGCAAGAAGGGTTAAATACACCGCAAACCATAAAACGTAATATGACGGATGCCAATAAAGATTCGCTTATCGTAGCTAAAAATAATCGAATAAAAAAACTTGAAGAAGAAAACAAACGTCTGAAGGATGAATTATTGAAATTACGTGGTATGGTCTATGACAAATTTTAAGAATAAAGAACTTTACTATTGTATCGGTTTTCCTTAGTGTGCTAATGGATGTTTGTAGAGTAAAATATAATCATTCTTTATTCTACATATAAAGTTGTAGAGAATTTATAACTATTCTCTGAAGTAATAAATTTATATGGTTGTATTATTAATACAAGGGGGTTTTATTAATGATTAAAGGATTATACGAAGCACATTTACCAGTAAGTAATTTGAAAAGGTCTATCGAATTTTATAAAGAACTTGGTTTAGAGTTTGACCACAGCGTAGAGGATAGTTTGGCATTTTTATGGATTGAAAAAAATAAAAGCTGGTTGGGCTTATGGGAAACCGATAAGGTAGAACTTGAATATCATCCTTCAATAAGACACATAGCATTTCAAGTATCGTTAGAAGGATTAAAAAATTCGGTTAGTTGGCTCAAAAGTAAAGGATGTGAACCAAGGGAGGCTTTTGGCTTTGAGCCAGTAGAACCTTTTGTAATGGCACATGATAACTATGCTCACGCTAAAATTCATTTTAATGACCCTGATGGTAATAGTTTGGAATTGATTTGTAAACTCGAAAATCCTAATAAAATAACAAAACGGATGTATTTAAGTGAGTGGGAAAAATTAAATACAAATAAATAGAAAAAGTAGTTTTTCAAGCTACCGGTGGCGTTAATTTATTTTTATAAGACATCATAAATAATCAAACTTATTTAAACCTTTACATCGAATATATGTAAATGATGTGAGAACCATTGATATTCTAATAGTTCTCACATCTAAGTTAAGATAACCGCATATTTACAACGTTAAGGAAATCAAAATATAAAAAGTCTAATTTCTCGGTGTTATAAGTGAAAAATTAGGCTTTAGTTACTTCATTAAAGCGCCTGATTGTTGAAGACTAAAGTTTATATTCACCAAGAAAATTGATGTGCTCTTATCCTAACAAATTGTAAAAAAGAGACATGAATGTTGCTTTTTTTCATACTGTATTTTGGAGGTGGAAAAATGGCAAGAGTCGCTTACCGAGATGCAGACGTTGATTTAATGGCAAGGATGATGAGAGCAGAGGCTGAAGGTGAAGGAGTACAGGGGATGCTATATGTTGGAAACGTGATTGTAAACCGTGCTGTAGCTGATTGTGCGGATTTCATGGATGTAAGGACCATTGAAGATGTTATTTTTCAAGTACAAGGGGGAAATTACTCCTTTGAAGCTGTGCAAAAAGGCAATATGTTTTATCAACGAGCAAGAGAATCTGAAAGAAGATTAGCAAGAAAGAATTTGGAATATTGGAGAGATTACCCAGTGAAATATGCTCTTTGGTACTTTAATCCATATGGTCCGTGTCCTCCAACATGGTATGGCCAACCTTTTAGTGGTCAATTTAAACAACATTGTTTTTATGAACCAGCGCCTGGAACATGTGAAAGCGTTTATAGTCGTTGAGGAAAAGATTCGAATATTTTTAAAAACTAAAACTTTTAGCAGCAAAAAAAAGGATCTTCTTACTGGAAGATCCTTTTTTCAGTGTCTATAAACATGATTATGTTAATTATAATCCCCTATAAACATGGTTTTGGTTCCCTTGATGGCATATTGACACATTGATTTTACTATACTTTTGATTGTTCATCTAGCGTCTACTTATAATGAACAAAAATTTTCTTAAGAAAAAAAGCCGCCTTAAGGCGACTAGAAATAATGTTGGTTTATAAAAAGGAGTCATTTTCTACTGCCAGGTAAGCAGCATTTAATAAAACTCTATAATTATGCCTTAGACAATTGTTTTTTCTGGTTATTATTCAATGCGTTAATGAGTTTAGTCATGAATTCAGGATTATTTACAATAAGCAACATGATTTGTTTTCTAGCTCGGGTAACAGATTGATAAAACATACGCTCCGGATCATAATAATTTGCTTTTCTTACAGCAAGACTATTTTGATCATTATAGTAAAAAGTTGAACCGACTAAAACAAGTACTTTATCAAATTCTTGTCCTAAAACTTCATGTGCATTCATTCCTCTATGCAGCTGCATCCTCTGGATTGCTTCACCATTAAATCTTTGGCCTGTATAGTCAATAATCTGCCACCCCTCGCGTTCTAGCCCTGTCGCAAAGCCTCTCGCTTGGTTAATATCGCCAAAATAATGGATAGATATATTTTCGGTGTTATTACAATACTTCATAGAATTTAAGTTAAACAAACCTTTGATAAATGCTCCAAGCTCTTTATTTGTTCTAATCTTTTTACTTAGTCCATGTAACTCACTGTTCTCCAACGACAGGAGTGTATTTATATTATTGTATCCAGATTCATAAATCGAAAGTATTTGCTTTGGATCGATAGAAAAAATGCCGACTATATTATTTTTTTGTATGTATTCAATAATATACTTTAGCTGATGGGGATACATTCTTTGAGTTTCATCAACAAAAATAAATTGAGGATTAAGGCGTTCAATCTCATTAACTTGTTTTATCGGAATAATTCTCCATTTATATTGTTGGTTTAGTGTTAAATGGCCAACATTTAAAGCTCCTGTATGAATTATAACTATATCATGTGCTTTGCTAAATTCTTTAGCTAAATCATAAAGCAATAAAGTTTTTCCAGTACCGGGTAAACCCTCTAAAATTATAAATTGTGACGAACTTTTTAGTATTTTGTCCTTAAACTCCTGTTGCTGTTTCGTCAAAAAATATAGTCCATTAATGAATCTCTCAGTATGATTGAAAGGAGAAACCAAGTAATCAGATGGGTCAAATAAATCATCTAAATTTGAATGATGTTCTAATTTTTGACTAACTAAAAGTTTTTCGAACACCTCAAAGTCAACTTGATGAAAAGTTTCATCATCTCCCAATTGATAAAAACTATTGTCTTCTGAAATATAAGTAAATAATTTTAATTTTTTACCTAAAGAAGATAAATAATATTTATTTTTGACTAACTGCTTCCGAGCATCATCTTCTTTTAAAATAGACTTTATTTCCACATTCAAAATATAATCTTGCCCAAATCTTAGGAGATCAAATTCCTTATCTATCTGAGGTATTTTATAACCCACATAAAAATATCCAAAGTGGCTATCGTCCACATTTAAATTATCAATAAAGGCAGAAATTTGATCAACCTCTTCTTTCCTCATAGTAAAATTGAAAAAACTCTGGATTCCTTCGAAAACTTCCTCCGGTAAATTTTTGTAACTACTCACTAAAGAATTTAAATCCATTGGCTTTCTCATACGTTCACCTACACCTAAATATTTTTCTGCATCTTTTTCCATTATTTATATTATAATTTATTATTTAGTAAATTAAATATAGTAAAATTCATCTTCAATAATATGGTCCCTTAATTGAATAATTGCTGGAGTTTAAGGTTCATATGAAAAACCCTGTATAACTTAATACAGGGTTCATTATTACTCCTTATTCATGAATGATTTATAACAAAAATCTTTTTTAAACTTCATATGCTCTTCATCAATGAAATTTGATCGAGTTTTTTTCTTTTTGTTGAGATTAAAAAAAGTTCGCATTCTATTGACCAATTTTGTATTTTCTTTTTCTTCCTCGACTTTCTCGTGACAAGCGATACAATTAATCTCGTAATTAACTTTATAATTCTCAACTTTAGCATACATAGATTGGATGTTTAAGTGCTTTGCTATGCAGGTTCTATGCTGACCATCTGAAAACACATAGTGATTGCAGTCTCTTGGATGCATTCTTATTGAGAAATTCGCATCTTGAAAACTGGGATTATCATAGTAGTTAATATCCAGTAATGTTTTCGCTAAAGTACGGCAAGACATTACATTGCCGTCGCCATATACATTACCCTCTTTTTCACTAATTTTCTCTGCTTCCTCTTCGCTTAAATACAAGGAACATATACCTGATCTTAATTCATAGCAATCATGGCTTGTAAAACAATAAGTAAACTTCATATCGGTTGGATTAAATTGTTTAATATCGTATCCCATTTTTATCACCTAGTTGTTATAATCGTTTTACTCGACCATTAAAGGTTTCTTCCCAGTATCCTTTTGTCATATCCTCAATAGCTACACCTTTGTTTGTTTGCGCACCAATAAATTTCCCATCCCCAACATAAATGCCGACATGACCATCTATTTTATAAGTGTCAAAAAATACTAGATCGCCAGGCTTCATTTCACTAGGAGAAACAGGTTTCCCTAAATGCTTCAGAGTTTCCGTACTAGTTGAACCTAAAGGACCTAAATTTACACCTACTTGAGTAAAGGCCCAATGAACAAAGCTGGAACAATCAAAGCGACCTCTTGCAATGTCATTTTGATTTCTTCCGCCACCAAAAACATATTCAGAGTTTCCGATCCACTTACGTCCAATATCTACAACTTCTACACCACTATGCTCCCCTGAACCACCAATAGCAACATATCCTTTTACATAAGAATCAGCAAAACCTAACACTTCTTCAACGTACCAGTCCGCATGATTATAAGCAAAAACAGCGTCACGAATGCGCCCATCAGCTGCACCGTTTGCAGCTAAGTACTTAGCTGCTGCGAAAATAGCATCTTCTAAATCATTTGGGTCAGCCTTGCCGTCTCCGTCTCCATCAACGCCATAGCCACCATACTTTGAAATGACAGAAAGGCTAGTAATTTCAGATTGTGAGATATTACCTTTCCCTAATCCACCACACGAAGGATGGCCCCATCCAACCCACGTACAAGGCATAAAGTAGAGTAAGAACCCAGCGCCTTTCCATAATTTCTATGGTAGGTTTCCGAGAACTCCTCCCCGAACCATACGTACACCTCTCGATGTATACGGCTCTCCATTTATCAATCTAGCTTCCCGTTATGCAAGTTGAGATGGCATTCCTTACAAAGTGCCATGGTTTTGCGATTACGTTCAATCATTCGCTTCTCCCATCTCTTCTTGCCTTTAAGGTCTTTTAGCTTTTTAATGTGATGTATTTCTAGTGGAAGATTTGTCTTTCCGCACCATTCACATTGGCCAGCTAAAAGTCTTTCAATTAAACTCGTTCGATTATAAATTATATTTCTTCCCGAAGGGATAACGTCTATTGTTTCTTCTTTAGAGATGAGATTTAGCTTTTTAAATCCATCATTATAGAAGAAGGAAACCTTTTTTCCTTTGGCAGTATCATATCTAACGCCAAAATGACCATTTATGTTGAATTTATTGATTATCTTTTTAACGCTTGATTTGTATTTGTTGGCGAATGTTTTATACATGCTGTATTCCATAATGTGCTTAAAACCATGCAGTTTATAGACGTTATTCGCCAATCTATAGTAATTGTACAAACCTCTTATTTCAGCGTTATACGTTGAAAGTATCTCTAAATCGTCATTTTGAAGTAGGTGCGCTCGATGAGCTGACTTCCATTTCTTTGTGTTTGGGTCTATTTTTAACGCTTTGTATTCAATCAGTTTGTTTCTCCAAACTTCATGAGGGAGTAAAAGTTCGCAACACATAGTTCTAGTACGCCGTTTATGTCCATTTGTTTCGTATTTAGTCGTTAAGTTATCATGACTGATTTTTACGTCGTACCCTAGGAATCTCGCTCTCTTTTTAGAATGAGTAATTAGCGTTTTTTCTTGTGATAATTCAATTTTTAATTCATTCTCCAGAAATTGAGTGATGTCACGCTTAATATTCCTACAGTCTACTTTACTCCCAATGACTCCTATTAGGATATCATCAGCGTATCTAACGTATTGAATTCTTTTAAAGTTATCGTCCATTGGGTCCTTGTAAGGAAGTTCCATCATGTGTTCTTTAAGTTTATTAACATGTAGTTGTGCTTCTTCTTTCTCTTCCGTTTTCATTTCGTCCCATTTCTCTTTGTATCTTGCCCTTGCTCTAGATAGTCTAGCTTCTCGAGTTCGATATTCTTTTAACCTTTTTCGACTTTTCCCTTTATCAAATTTAGTTTTATATTCTTTCATAAAGTGATCAAGTTCGTTTAGGTAAATGTTCGAGAGAATCGGACTAATGATTCCGCCTTGTGGAGCCCCGCTGTATGTTTTGTTAAAATGCCAGTCTTCTAGGTACCCAGCTCTTAGGAATTTCCATATCAGATTGATGAAGTGTTCATCATCAATTTTTCTTTTTAGTATTCCAATAAGAGTATGATGGTCAATATTATCGAAAAAGCTCTTAATATCGCCTTCAATGAACCATTTGACTCCCGTAAATCTATCTTTCACTTGAGCCAATGCGGTATGGCAACTTCTCATAGGGCGGAAACCGTGAGACATTTCGGAAAAATTCTTCTCATAGATGCTTTCAAGTATCATTCGCACAACTTCTTGTAATAGCTTATCTTCAAAAGATGGAATACCTAGAGGTCTTTTACCGCCATTCTTTTTACGGATATAGACTCGTTTAGACGGTTTAGGTTGATAACTAAAATCTTTTAGTTTTTCGATAAGTTTTTCAATACGTTCAAGACTCATACCATCAATGGTTTGCCCATCTACACCTTCTGTCATATTGCCTTCTTTGGAGTAAATCTTCGCATATGCGATAAGATAAAACTCCATGTTGTAAAGGTTTCTATAGAGCCTTTGAAATTTATAATCTTTTCGAATTGTTTGCTTCGCTAGATTGTCTAACACTACTTTTGGACTTCTCATAGAGCCTCACGCTCCTTTCCAATTTAAGTTAGACTAGATAAACTGTTCCCCTTCGCCATGTGGTAAGCTTTCCTTACCTCGGACTACTACAGGAACTCCGTTACCTTATTGGATATTCAGCACCTTTGTGCATAGCCTAACGGCTTTCCAACTTAGGTAATCACCATTTAGTACACATAAGAACAAGCACGTTGTAATGTCGGATATGACGTTCGCCCTTTTCTTCTTATTGAAGATGGTCAGCCTTAGACCACTGCACAACTGACACGCAATTAATCGGTTGTGTTATCAGAAACCAAGCCTTCAATTATCTCGCTTCCTTTGACTGTATAACGTTTATAAATACCTTCCGTTATAGGTGGACCATTAACCCCCTCGGACTGTCATTCAGGCAGTTTAGCTTTTATCCTCATTTACAACTTTTCGCCTTGCCATTCAGTCGTACTGTGGTATTTCAGTAACTTATGGCTTTCCCAGCATGCTACACTCCCCGATATTTGGTTTCCCTCACGGATAAGCTGGGTGACGACAGGTCGTTGTGGTCTAACCTGTTCCTTGCTAATGGAAATTTCTTATGTGACCTTATGGTCGCACCTGGAGGTGCCCAGTTGCTCCCACGGGCGAAATCATAGGATGAATGGTTGAAAATCGCGTTTCTACGCGATGATGGGCTGCGAGTAAATTCCAAGGCACACCGTATTCTTCTTGAGCTGCCTTATAGATTGGTATAAAAGCAGCTGGAATCTCATTTACACCGATTTCGGATATTTCTCCACCCCAGAACCCACCGCCTTCAGGCTTTGATTCTTCTCCGCTGGATGCAATGATAAGGACCATCGCGACAGCAATTCCCATACCTACGATTAATACGGCTACGGCTCCTAAAATGACTGGCCAACCTAATTTTAGAGTGACAGCTGTACCGGCTTTTTGCGCAGCTTTCTTGACAACTTGTTTTACAGCTACCTTACTAGCTGTACCAGCAGCACTCTTTAAGGCTGAACTTCCATCTGTTTCATAACTGTTATTTGGATCGTTAGTTTGGGACATTTACTCTCACATCCTCTACCTTCCATTCGCCATCCACTTGCCGAACACCGATCAAATACCAATCTTCCGTTTCTGAAATTGTGCCATCAGTTGCCTTCGCTTCACCCATCACCATTACATTCCAGCGAACAACAGAACTGCTGGAATTAACAACAGGGGTAACACTTGTTTCTTTAACAGTTAAATTGGAACGATCAAGCGGCTCTCGTCTCATGTTTCGCTTCATTTTTTCATATAAAGCATCGGTCATATAGAGTTTAGCGTTTTCTAAATATTCCTGGGGTTTCTCTGCATTGTACGTATGAAAGGCTGTAACAAATAGAACAGCAGTTGCTTTTGTTTGTTGTAAATCTTCTTTAGAAAAATTTTCGGTTTGATCGTACTTATTTACATTTTGGGATGGATCTTCTTCAGCTCCACTTGAAGTGCTTGAATCGGCTGTTTCTGCCGATTCCGTTGCATTTTGCGGTGTATTGTCCTTCGCTCCGACTTCATTTGTATTCATGCTGCGGAAAATAAATGATGATGTAAAGCCGATTACGAGAAAGACTGCTAGGATGAAGAAGAATAGTTTGATCCGGTCTGATTTGCTGTTATGAAAATCCCATCCAAACATACTCTCCCTCCTTACTCTTCATTCCTCTTAGCATTGATTTGCTGCTGAGCTTCCCATCTTGTTAAAGGTTTATCGTTTTGCTTCGCATTTTCGATGATGCGAGATACGTTGTTGTTTCGTTCTGTGATGTTATTGACCGTTCTTTCGTTATGTTCATTAGAAATTTGATTGCGGTTAACGGTTTCTTGAATATTGCGCTCTTTGCTTTCATTATTTAGTAGCTCGCGATTAACCGTTTCTTGAGACACATTCTTTTCTGTATTATTTTCAAGTGTTCTGCGCTCTGAAAGTTGGCTATCCTGCCTTTCATTAATGTTATCCTGAAGGGTTTGCTGGTTCCGCAAGTTAACATTACGTTCTGCTTGTTGACGATCGACAATCTCTACATTTTCACTTTCAGGACGCTCGATAGATGCAGCTGATTCGCGCTGTGCGTCTTTTAAAGGCTGACGATCGGCCAAAGGTGCATTGGCTACACTTCCTGTTTCTATTCGACGGCGACGCAAGTCATCAATACTCGTAACATTTTGTCCGTCTTGTTTCTCTCCTGCTTGCCCAAGCTCATGCCGACGATCCATGAGCTGATCCTTATCGGTTGGGGCGTTTTCAATATTCGCTCGGTGTTGAAGCTGATTTTTATATGCGTCTTGCCCTTCTTGAAAATCTTGATTTCCTCGTTCCGCAAGCGTTGCGGCTCCAACTTCTGAAGCTAAGCGGTCCTTTGTTTCACCCAACTGTTTTGTGCGATTAGCTAACTGCTTATCACTCGCAAGCCCAATTTTCTCTTGTGGCTTAACTCCATTATTACGATTTGCCAAAGGATGATTGCGCAGCTGGCTGTTTCTGCCCTCAAGCAAGTCTTTTCCTTGACACATCTTGGATCGTGCCTGATTATATTTCTGTTTGTAATTCTGAAGTGTCTGCCCTGTACTGCTTTGAACATTGTTTGCAGCTGTAGAAACCATACTGAACAAATCTTTTCTTTTTGCCCAAATACCGACAAAACAAATGATCTGAAGGATCATCATTCCTAAGTAACCTAAGTCTGAGGATTCTGTTGCACGGTAAAGGATTGCGGAAATACCAAACAAAATGGTAAGGAGTAAAGCAATCGCTATTTTCATCAGCTGAGCATGTATTAGCTTCATTACCCAATCTACTGCGGTTTGCTGCCAACGCGGCACAAGTGCCATTAAAAGTGGTACTGGCGCAAATAGCGCTAGTGCCAAGAAAATAAGCTGGAACAAGATGATTGAACCTGAAATCATTAGAAGGAAAATCCCGATAATGCTATTTCCGATGAACAGCAAAGGTACAAAGGCTGCACGCTGTGTAATCCCATCAATTGACATCATTGCATTATCCTTCTCATTTACCTCAACTTCCGCTTTTTCTTGTCTTTCTTGTGCTTCCAAAATTGGATCAACAGCTAAAAGGTCATTTACTCTGCCTTCATCAACCTCTGTAGTACCGTATTGCATTAGCATATACGGTTTTTTAACCATCAGATCAAACATTTGATTGCGGATTGTCGCAATCCCTTCATCTGCTGTATAAGAAGCTCCTGGATTAACGATGCTTGCGGACACACCTAGAATGTCACTTTGAAGGTTACTCGACCATTCATTCAGACCGCCTAAAACCTTTCCTGCATTTGAAAAGAAACCTAAAGAAAAAACGAAGATAATTAACGCGGATATTAAACCGCCCCATGCACGACTGCTTTCTCGCTTAACCATTCCAACATAAGCCGCCCATGTTCCCACTAAGCATAGAACAAAGGTTACTAGCAACGGCCAAAGTCCATTTGCCATAAAGCCGCCTGAGTTAAATCCTGCAATATTCTGAATTGCAGCTCCCACTTCATCAACTACACCCGATACAAAATCCAGCTCAAAAGCTTCCTGGACAATCACCATCGTAAAGTTAGCTAATAAAACATTGAGCTGCCATATCGCATTAATAATTTCCATCAATGCAATATAGATTTGCTTTCCGGCTCCATCAGCCCAATTCCACGGCATCCAATCGCCTGCCGTATCAACATAAGTGTCTAATTCGTAATGATGCTGCGGATGTTCATTATAATCAAGCTCGACTTCACCGATCGTACCTGTATCACGATCTTGAGGAACAAGGTTGTCTTGTAAGCTATCAGCTGAAACTGGAATTTGCATAGAAGTTAAAAGCAAAGCAGCGATTAATACTAATCGAATGGTTTTCTTCATTGCTCATGCAGCTCCTTGAGTATTTTCGGCTCCAAGTCAGCTACTAACTCATCAAAATTATAAACCTCTCCATACTGTGTTCTTTTCCAACCGCTATCTGTTTTAACGATCTCCATTCTATCCGTTTTAGTGCTTTTTTCTTCAGGATGCTCGTAGACTATTTCATAGAAATAGCGTTCATCATTAGCTTTCCATTCTGTTAATCTATAATTTTCAATTACTACACTATTATCCGGTTCGTCCTCTGGATCTAATGCTGTTTGCTCTTTCTGAAGCAGCTCAACCATTTTACCCTGATCTTTTTGAATATGAGCATTAACCCATTCGACTGGAATATCAGACGATCCTTGACCGTTAATTTCATTGTTGCCGCAAGCTGCGGCAACAATGATAACAGCTGTTATACCAGCAGCTAACCAAGTTTTCCTCATACATACACCTCCATTTCTGTCTCATCATCTTGCTTCTCCAAGCCCTCATGATTAGCATAATCACTTAGATATTCTTCTTCCGGCTTTTCAGCTGGGGGGCGTGTATCAAATGCGTCAAACAAGTCTTGGAATAACGCATTGATGGATACAACCCCTACACGACCTGAAATGTCTTGGAACAGACATTGTCCGTTCTGAAGTTCTCTTAATGTTGATGCGTTATATTCCGTGTTCTTCAGATTTAATAAAGAAAGAACATTTTCGATCTCTTTTGGATCCGTACTGCGGAAAGCAAATTTCATACCGATGTTGTTTTTCATTTTTTCATCCAGTAAGTCGTTGGCATTCTGTGTTACAAAATAGATACCTGCATTCATCGAACGACCTGCACGAACAAGGCGTGTCGCTAGATGGCTTCCCTGACTTGTATTTAGAACCGCCCAGGCTTCATCCAGTAATACAACTTTAAAGATGCTGCGGTTTGAATGAATGAATTTTAAGGCAAAAGATGAAATTGGAAGCATCATCGCTACAGAAAGCATTTCCGATAGATTGTATTTCTCTTGCGGTGTGTCAGGTGCTGGCAACTCAAGATTTTGGATTTGCAAAACATTTAATGCGGTTTCAAGGCTAATAGCTGCATGGTTATCTCCATCACCAAATAGCAGTTGAGCGAAGGACAATTCACTAAAAGACTTGATATGTTCCCCTAATTGTCTTGCTGTATCATCTTCGCTATTCAGCAATTCTTTCATGACCTTTGTTAAGCAAGGTTTTTCACCTTCAGCCACGTTACGGACAGCCTGTGTCAATTTAGGGAATCGTTTAGAATCATCTAAACGAACACCTGTAAGAAATGTCAGTATATCCAGCGCCAAGGTTTCAGCTTCTTTGATGTCCTCATGAATTGAGAACGGGTCTAAACGTCCTCTGTCCTCCGCTTTCGTAGAAAGCGAAATGATATTTACTTGCCCCTTTAGATCATATAGATCATCTTTCCAGTTTCCGCGCTCTCCTTTTGGATCAATTACCAAAGCTTTACCACCGGATAAAACTGATAAATAGGTAATCAGGTTAGAACTAAAAGACTTTCCTCCCCCTAATGAACCTAAAAATGCAGCTGAAAGCGCATTTGTTTTTGTTCCCCGGATTCCTTGTGCTGCACGGTTCGGCATGATATAGACTGGTTGATCTAGAATACCTGTTGTTCCAATGAAAAAGCCTTCTCCATCTCCTAATTGTTTTGTGGCTCCAAACATGCCACCCGACACGGCAGCTGGCTCCATAAAATGAATGTAGTCCTTCACATAGCGCTTTGCACCTGGAAGAAATTCATTGAAGGCAAGCCATTGATCGCCATAAGGTTGCTCGACTTGAAACATCATGTCCTGATAATGGTCTTTAATTGTATCGCAACGGCGCTTTAACTCGTCTTCATCCGTGGCCGAAACGCACAATATGATGGAGGTTTTAATTAGCGGCATCCGTGACTTCTGCAAATGAGCTTCTAGCTCATGGGCTTCCTGTCTTCCTTCAAGAATATTCAAACCTGTGTCGTTTCCTGTTTCTCTCGCATGACGATCTTGGTCTTTCAATTCTTTTTGCTTATTACGAACAGCTGATAAGGCTTTTCGATTTTCCAGTGTTTCCGTACGAATACTGATTTCTACAGGGAAATCAAGACTTTGGATAGTGTAAATCCATTCTTCGTTAGGGAACTCCATTTCATAAGGCACATTGGAAATGGTTAAAAATGCAACATGCCCTTCTTTTTCTTCCCCTTCATGAATTTGCTTCAAGATCAGGCTGCGTTTTGGTGAATCATCAACCAATCCTTCTGTCAAGCGAAGCACATCATGGTATAACGGACGACGAATACTTATTTCTCCATCCTCAAACTCCTTGTAATGGACGGAATACGTCGGACTCCAATTTTTAATGATAGGAGCTTTCCCAATTCCTCTATAGAAATTTCGGCGAATAAGCCATTGAATGGATTCCTCATTTACCGGCTCTGCCCTCAGTCGCGAATGGACTTTGTTATATACACGGCGTTCCGCTTTGCGGTAGCGCTCAATCTCATCTTCTGTGATCTCTGGTGTATCAAGGCCGGATACTTCATTTACACCGCCTATAAACTCTTTCCACGCTTCCTTTAAATCTTTCAGGAAAGAATTTTTCTTCATGTTCTCTGGCTTAGGTAGCTTTACACCGATATAAAAACGGTACTCTGTTCCCTCTTTACCAAGAAGCCTTTCAAGTTGGATAGCTGCATCATCAGTATGCTTTGCAGCTGCTTCCTTCAAAGGTCCTGACAATCGGCTTTTGAATTGCTCGTGTTTTTCTTGAATGGATTGAAAATTCGGAACAACAAGCATGTGTGTATCCAAGTTGATCTGCCAAAAGAAGGCTTTAATCTTTGTGAAAATATAGTCTTTTTCATCATCAGCTAAAAAATCATAATTGTATCCGGCAAGCTGATAGTACGCCCAGCACGTTCCGTCTTGAGTAAATACAAGGTTGCCTTCAAAGTATTTAACCGGAAATTCGATGTTCATCAGCTTCACCTTCCTTTTTGTGATAACTTAACTTGCGATAACTTACAGGGCTTGCATACTTGTAAGGCTTCTTGCTGCTGGATATTTCTTTATATCGATTGCGAAAATGTGGGCTTAGATGATATTGAATCACTCGCATAAAGAAGCGATGCGGTGCTTTTCCATCTAACAATTGTTTTGTAAAGAACCAGGAAAACAATCCCGGTAAAAAAATGTACTCAATTAACCCTAATTCAATTAAACTAAGAGGGGGGAACTGATTAAGGACCCATACTAAAATAAACCCCCCTGCAAAAAATCCTATCTGCCGATACGTCAGAGGTATCGGCAGAGGGATATCTTGAATCCCATACAAAACTTTTTCTACCTTCCACACACTGTTATAGGTTCTAAGAATTTTTGGTTTCATAGATTACGCTCCAAAAATCGTTGCCCAAAGTTTACCTCCAAGGTCTTTTACACTGTCTGGCGTGAAGACGAACACACCAACAATCATGGAAAAAATAGCAAATCCTACGAATTTAGAAAACTCGCGCTTTACCAAGAAGTAAATTGCGACAGCTCCAATGATAACCATAAACAAAGCACCAATTTGAGTAGCAAACCACGTTTGAATGTTTTCACCGAAATTCATAATCTATTACCCTCCTAAATTATTGATGATTAATTTCTTTAACAAACCAGCGATCTTCTTCTTTAGCGATTGTTAACTGATACGGATAGACAACTTGAGCTTTGGACTGATTTTCTGTAAAGATAACAGTCGCATTGACTTCATAATTGTTTTTATTTTTCCCTTCCTTAACAATGATGCTTTTCACTTCTTTAAAGGTCATGACCCCATTCATTGATTGGATCCCATCGCCTTTAACGTAATAGGTCAATTCTTCATCTGTTCCAGTTGTATAAATCTTGAAGAATGTATTTAGGAATGATTTAACTTCCTCCTGAAGCACTGAATCGTTAATCTTCCCTTCTTCACTCACACTTGCATCAGTTGTGATTTTCGGTTTTTCAGGTGCAGCTACAAAGTAAGGGACTTCGTGAACGACAAAGGATTGTCCGTCTGTCTTGACTGGAACAACAAAATACTTTTCATATGGTCCAGCCTTTTGTTCTCTTGCTTTTGGAGGCTCTTTCTTTTCTTTTTTAGCCTTTTGGACTGCTTTTGGATCAGGAGGCGTGACTTTCTTCAACTCGTGCAAGATACGTAACGTCACAAGTGCTGAATCTTCGCCCGTTTCTTCAACCTTCCAAACTTGCGATTGTGATAATTTGCTACTCCACTCTATACCTTCAAATGCTAATCCCGCTTGTTGATCTAATCCAGTCGCAAGAAAAGATGATAAACGTTCTATTCGCTTTTGCTTTGCTTCATCGGTATTTTCCCAATCAAAGTAATTGGTAGCGAAGTTTTCAGCAAATGTTTGACCACCTTCACCAGCAGCAAGGTTGACTTCTTTTGTTTTTTCTTCCTGTGGCTGTTTCTGAACAGTTGCACCAGCTCCGGCATTTCCTACTCTGACAATGGCAACGACCGACAAAAACAACACTAGTGTAAACCCAGCCCAGAAGACACCTTTTATCAGCTTTTTCCTGAATACCGTTTTCGGATATTCACGTTTTTTCATTCTAGCCCTCCTTTACTTCATCATTTCCTTCATGGCTTCTTTCCGGCGTTCTTTCTTCTTTGCTTCTTCACCAATCGCCCAAACAGCGATGCAAGCAAAGACAATTAAACCTAGAGTTGCCCATATACCATTTTCAGCATAAAAGCTTTTTACCCACCCAATTACATCGTCAGCTGCTTCCGCAAATGGCGGATACTGATTATAAGCGAATTGAAATAAGAAGTAGCCAATCAATGCTATGAGTGCAAGAATAATGAAAAATCCGACTATTCTTTTGACAAAAGATACTAACATTTCTTTGATGGGGCTGTCTGATGATGTTGAACCGCGCTTTACCTTGTAACCCAATCCATCACCCCCTTTCAATTTTTAACAGAAAAACACCTTATTCTATACGTTTGTACAGGCTATATAGTTTCTCTGGATTACTAGAATGAGCTGCCTTCCATATAGAACCGTAAGGATCAGAAATTACATCATCATAAGTAGCAAATAATAAAGCCCCTCCATTCTTCTCTAATTCTCGTGAATCAGCTTTCTTCGCATTTTGCATAAGTTGATTTCGTTCAGTATCGTTGTTGGATACAAAGAGTACACGGACAATCTTGATTGCTTCTCCAAAAACAATGTCATTTTTATAAGTGCCTTTTCTTGCATATTCGTTATAACGACGCACTTTATTTAAAGTGACATCAATTCGCTGGCGACTCCTTTCCAATTCAACAAAGAACAGAATTTCCACTTTTTGATCGTTTACTGCACGTTCCAGAATAAAAGCTCCATCTGGCCTAATAACGGTAGCCGAAGACTGCCGATCCTTCCCATGTTTATCTTTCGTAACCTCTCCATAATTCCGAAATGCGCGACGCTCGGAAAAAAACTCTTTGAATGTAAACAATTCATCTTTCCGCGAAGCATAAGCTGCTTGTATATGCGACATCCTTAGCGAATGAAAAACATAGGTTGGCGTTCGTTGTGTCCACCTTGCATCCCAATCAGCTTCCCCCAAAATTTCTTTCACTTCTTGTACACCTTTTGTATCTAATGTGTAAACCAGCCTGTCATTACCGCGAGTAGTCGCTTTAGCGACTGGAAAGGACTTGATGTACCCTTCTTCTTCTAAAGCCTTCATCTGGCGTGAAATCCACGCTCTTGAATACGATTTTCCATCTGAATGCACAAAAATGTACTTTTCAAGGTACTCTACATCAATAAATACTAGGTCATGTAACGAAACAAATAGCTGTTCCTCGATCTCTCCAATTCTTTTGACCATCAGAAAACCTCCTACACCAGCAAGTCATTAATACTAACTTCTTTTTTCTTTTCATCTGAATCCCTCTCTTCCCGATCATCAGGTTGACTTGAAATTTCATCAGCTTCTACATCCTCAATTTCAGTTGGTTCCTGTTTCTCACTTGGCGAGAAATTATCAACTATGATTTCATCTACTAATTCTACAAAATCATCTTGCTCAACCAATTCCTTGGAATTCTTATCATCGGAATTTTCTTCAAGATCTGTATCTTGCATAACTAATTCAATTGTGGGAGCTGCTTCTTTATGGGAAGAAACTTCATCTAAAAACTTTAATTCTTCCACTTTATTTACAGCATCTTTATCCGATACCAGAACTAAATCATAATCTTGAATATCTTCTTTTTGTTGATCTGAAATTTTCGTCTCCGCGTTAGATTCGAGAAACTTATTTTCATGCTCCATCGCTTCAACAATAGTGCGCTGCTTCATTTCAGAAATTGAACTTTCATAAAGTGCCGGACCAGGCGCTTTCATACGAAGCAGGAAAGGACGTGTCCGCTCGTTTCCAACTTGCATTCTCATATAGCCGTGATACGGCTCTATATTCAAATAATCGCTATCTTTCAAAGTCTCTGAAGGCATCGAACGATTGACGACTTGCGCATCTTCTGGATTACCCAACCTTAATGAAACGAACGTTCCGAAGTTCCGAAATATCGCATCTGATACTTCGGAAGGCACTTGACCTTTTAAGCCTTGCATCCCAAGAATAATGGATGTTTTATACTTCCGAAGTTCGGATGCAAAAGATTCAATAGCATCTGTGCTGTGTTCCATCAAAGTAGGCGCTTCATCCACCATCACAAAATGATAAGGTAACTTATCACGTTCCGCTGCCGGTGTATCAGCTCGACTTTTACCTGCCAGCTCCGCAAACGTCAAACACATTGAACCGATCAACTTTTTTTCATCACTTGTCAATTCTGATAAATCTAAAAGTGTGATACGTCCTTGATCCATACTTTCACGGAAACGCAATCCGTTCGTATTTGCTCGCAACATTTTTCCCATCACACCGGACAAAGTAATTTTTCGCAACTTGTTCAGCGTCGAATTAGTTTTTTGCTGTAGCTCACGATCTTGAAGTCCTTGTAAATTCGAGAAATAAAGATAAAGATCGTTTTCAATTGGATCTTCTCTGTCTAATCTTTCAAGGACACTTTCCCGATATTCAAAATCACTTAATAGCTTTTGTAAGTTGGGCAAACTAGCTTCTCCAATACGCTGCAAAGCAATACCGCCATTTAGAAAATTGTCATCTATGTTTGGTCCCCAAAAATCCTTCCAAGTTCGCTTCAAAACATCTGCAACAGTTTGAGCAATTTTATCCTCACTTGTCGCAAAGTCCACATCATACACATTGAAAGGAACATCCCCTTCTGAAAACTTAATGTATCTAACTAGATGCTGCTTCTCTGGAGGAATCCTTGCTGCAATGTCCTGGCATAAATCACCGTGCGGATCAATAACAGTACCACCTATAGAAGTTCCTGCGCCATCAAGATTAATTAAGTCCTCCACCAGGTTATACATAGCAGTGGATTTCCCCATTCCCGACATTCCAATAAAAGCAGCATGATACCGAAGCGTAGCAAGGTCAAACATGACATCATGCTTTTGCCCGTGATAAGAATGGGTACCCAGAGGAATAGCCAAATTCGGGTCAAATGAAGCATTTTTCACTTCTTTCGGTAACGGCGTATAGCGCATTTTCAATCGATTCAACTTGTTGTTTTGAACACGCTCACTAGGAAGACGCATAATAGCAGCCATTTCTTCCGTTCCTAAAACAACGCGTTTTTTCATCCTCTCCATTGGATAAATCCGATTCCGATATTCCCATCTGAACAACGAACGAATAGTTCTGAACCACCACCATTCCCGGCCTTTAAGCTGATTCAATCGTCCACTAGAAAACGTTCCAATGGAACCTTTTGCACTCTTAATAAGCAATTTAGCATCTTTCTGATCTCGACCAAATGCAACAACCTTAATTCCCAGCCTTGAAAGCGATCGTGTTGATTTCCCTTCTATAGCCGATAAATACAATTCATTATCCTTCTCAAGAGTTTCATCAGCTTCCCCTTGACGATGAAACTGCCTTACAATCCCACGAAAACTTTTTTCTGTGCAATATGCTGGCTGCACTAAGAATTGCATATGAATTTCTTGCCCGTCCTCCAAGCTATCCAAAAACTCAATTAGCTCTGCTTGTGTATCAACAACTTCATTGTGGTATGTCTTAATGGGAACAGTCCAATGACTTTCCGTGAATAGCTTAGTACCAGCATGAGGGCGAGAAAAATCAATACGGTGATCCTCAACATCTACAATCTCTACTTCAGGATGTTCTGCATAATATTTACTTTTAAACGCTTTTCCTACATGCTCATCTGGAACCCATACAAAGTAACGAATATCATCTTTTGTCGCTACAATCTCCCAACTGATCCACTCCTGCTTAACAATCCTTCTGTACCAAGGACGCTGCAAAAAACTCAACATTGTAGCCCACGCTGTTTCATCTTTAAAGTACAAAATTTTTGCATCCATCGTTGTCTTCAACTCATAAACTTTGCCCTCTTTAGGAATCAAAAACGGAAACAGATGATACCTCAAACATCCTCCCCCTCCCTATAAAACTTTCTCAATTAACATTTAAAATTCTCAATTACATATTTTCTCTTAAAACCATTTTCACCCGCAAACTTCTTACCGATCCCTGGCACTCTCTCCCAATCTCTATTCCTCATTTTCTATCACACATATTCTTTCTAATCTTGAACTACTTCTCTTGAACTTCCATTCTCACTCACTTGAACTTACTCTCTTTTCTCTTACTCTCTCTCCACTCCAACTACTCACTTACACACACACTCTACACTCTAACTCTCTACTCTCTCCTCACTCACTTACTATTCACCACCTCCCCCTTACACTACATAACATTTGAAATCAGGTAAGTGGGTTAAATATCTAAGGTCCTGCCAAATGGTCACGGATTAACGCTTCACCAATCCGTGACCATTTGGCAGGACCGGACCCCGTTCAACCACCACACTCAGTTAACTAGATGTTAAAGGTGGTGAATAGTATTATTTCATATTTATTTTAATATCTAATTTACTCTATAGTACCATATTGGTAAAAATATACACAGAGACACAAGACCCATATTTTAGGAAAAAAGAACAGACATTCGCCCTATAAAGTTAAAAGCTGCTTCGATCACCTAAACATAAATCTTTGCTCCTGGACGGAAATATAAGAGCATTCAAAGAATTTCTAAAGGAGAACCCATCCACCATCTGATCAATAAATATTTGAATTGAACCCATTTTTTTAGGCTCTTTTTTAACGTTAAACAGAACTACTTTTTAACCTTTGACAAAAGTTAAAGTAAAAACAACTACACATCCACTTCCACCAGCTGACATTGTATCTAAGTTAGGTACTTAATCACTTTATTAAAGAATAAAAAAAGTAAAGTCATTCCCCAAGACCGAACACAACCCAACACTAAAAAATAATTTATAAAAAGCGCTCCAGGAGAATATAGATATGTATTGGCAGACTGGCTCATTAATTTTAACTAGTTATCCTGATTGGGGGGGACGCTCCAGAACGGTAAAGCAGATTCATTTCATACATAAGCATTTCGACTTCTAATGATGGCATGGAAAGGGTACGTATAGACTTATTTAGTTCAGGTAAAAGCTCGGCGAATGTTAATTGAGAATTCTCCACTTGATTCTTACGTAGCAGCAACAGACTTTTAAAGAGCATAGATCGGCTAGCCACTTTCGTGATCGCTCCACGCCCTTGACCGATGGTATATTTTTTTAGTTTGCTAGAACGCTTCAGAACTTCCTTTAATGTCGAAACAGCCATCCCAAAAGATTCAGCAAGCATCTTTAAAGAACCCTCTAAAAATGGCGTTTCGGGGCTTGTCTGAACTTCTAAATAGGCTATAATATCTTCTTCCCATTCGTTATAATGAGAACGAACTCGTTCTTCACGAGGTTTTTTAAACTTATACCATCCTTCCCTTCCTGAAAATTTAGCTTGTCCATCTGTCCATAATTCAAGTAACCCCTCAACATAAGAACGTTTCGCTCCTTTATATTTACCAGAATAAGCACTTTTCAATGTACGTTCAAATTCACTTTTTGATAAAGGCTGCTCTAAATTACTATTAAATTGGTCCAGTTCATCATAAGCCTCTTCAAACGATTTCTCACTGGCATAATTGGCAATAGCCATCGTCAGAAGAGCATTGTTCCGGCTAGCTCCATGATGCCCTTTTTCAATATCCGTTGCACGGATCAATGCACGATACCAGTCTGAAGATGTTTGATCGAATGCTGAAGCATTCTTGTCAAAAACAACACGTAAGAAGGACCTGTTTTCTTGGTTTTCAAATTGTTTTGACCATGTAAGCAATTGATTCGTATTTGCCGGCTCGGCGTAGAAATCAAGGATACAATCTTCTCTTGGTATACGATAAAAACCAAACGGTACGCATCCCGTATCGATTGGAACATACTTACTTAATGCCTTTCGTATGTTTTCTGACAAGCGTTCTGCTACTCTCAAAGCCTTGTAATCTTTGTTTTTATGAATATAGAACGGAGTATCAAGGACCAAGAAGACCTGGAATCCTCTTGGAGTTTCCAAAAGGAGATTTGGGCGTGGAAGCCCCAATTCTTCACACCCTAAATAAAGTGCATACAGGTCGACGTTTTTGGTGTCGATGTCAAACCCAATGACATTGATCTGTTTAAGATTTTCACGTGAATGCCCCTTAATCACTCGATTTTTAAAATCGTAGTAGGTCCCACCTCGATAGGTGTTCGGTGTCCAGTGGGTAAGTTCGTTTCGTTTTTCAATAAGCGTTTCATAGGAGGTGACCACATACCCTTTACCCTCTAATAGCGCATCTTTTGAGGGAGAAACAAACACCACTCCGGTTGGATATACCTTTTTTGTTTCTTGCTTCTCGTAAGAAACTAAGTTTTGTATTGAGGCTCTAGAGCCCTTTTTCTTGAACACTCGTAAACTATTATGCGTCATAAATTGAAAGATATCCCATAAAGAAACGTTTTTCATTGCCTTGCCCCTCCTTTTCGAGACAAAACAAAAAGACCAGAACAAGCAGCTTTCCCCTGTTCTGGTCTTAAAAACGTCTATTATTCTACAAAATTATGTATAAAATTCCTATAACAGTTTGTTCAACCCTTAATAAGTGTTGAAATTTGCCAATTAAAATCATGCAAAAGATACAGTTTTACCCTTGCAGAAGGCATAAAATCCTGTTATTATAACTACATAATGATGTTGATCATTCAAGTTGTTGCAGCAACTTGAATTGACGTTTTCAAGTCTAGGTGGTAGCTAGCTTGAAACTTCGGAGAATGTGTTGGTAGCACATTCTCTTTTTATTTTTGTCTTTTTGTTTTTAATGATGTTTTTTATTTTGATCGTTTGGTAAAATCAATGTTTTATCTATTTTGTATGTCACAAAATTTGTATGTCACAAAAATCATATCTAATATTCTAGTAGTTACTCTATTATGTAATTCAATTCCACTATACAATATATTTTTACATTCGTCTAGCCCTAATTGTTAGGGCTTTTTTTTAGGTATTAATTGCATGCAATTCGCAAACAATATTGACAAACCGCATGCGTTTTGCATACAATTAAGAGGATGATAGAAAAATAATCCATAATTGGAGGGGTTACATTGAGTTTACGTTTAGCTTCTATTGACATTGGAAACGACGCGCTAAAGGGGTTTATGGGCGGGTTTGATCAACCACTGTACATACCGAACGTCATCGCATCCGTAGAAAATCGTGACATCATAGAAATGGAAAAAGATTCACTAAGCGGCTTACATGTAGAACTCACATCTAGCGCTTTAAAACAAAAACATGGCTATTTTGCAGTAGGAAAGTTAGCTGCGAAGTATCCAAATAATGACGAATTAACACCTGATATGGACAAATCAGATTCCGATCAACCGGTCATTATGCTGTTAACAGCTCTAGCTTATGATGCCGTTCAACATTTTCCTGAAAAAGATGGCATCATTGAAGCAACATATCTTCTTTCAACAGGTCTACCATTAGATGAAAGTAAAAAAGGAAGAGCGAAAGATTTTCGAAAAAAACTGAAAACCTCACAGCATGAAGTGAAATTCTTAAAAACTCCTAAATTTGAAGGAAAAGTCGTTCGAATTAAGTTTGAGCAAGTATTGGTTAACACAGAAGGCTTTGCTGCTTATGTGGACCTGACCACTCACGAAAATGGTTCTATAAAAAATGAAGACATTATAGGTAAAACAATTTTAATAAATGATATTGGTGGCCTATCAACGGATTCTGCCATCATTACAAGCGATTCAGAAGTGGACAATGAATTTAGCGAAGGTATCAAAGAAGGTGTTTCAACGTATTTAGACAATATCATACGTAAAGTGTATTCAAAACATAAATACAGCATTAAAAGTCGGCGTGCCTTAGTCGAAATCATTACCCATCAAAATCCAGAGGAACAATATCATATTTGGGTCAACGGGAACCGTGTTTCCATTCAAAATATCATTGATGAAGAACTGGAAACGTTGGCGAAAGAAGAATACAAACTGATTAAAAACATTTGGCGAAATGTTCCTGATATTCGTTTAGCATACCAAATCGGTGGCGGTGCTCTTGTGCTGCGTCCTTATCTTACGAGGCTTAACCAAGCTGATAAAAACTACCCTTTACGTTTTGTTTCAAAGGAAGATAGTATTTGGATGATTTCTCGTGCCTACTTTAAGATTTTATTAATGTATTGTGACAGTAAATCGATCAATACTAAAGAATTAGTGGCAACCAAAGGATAAACATGGAACAGTTCGGGCCAGGTAAAACCATTTCTTTTCGATTACCAAATGATACACCGGAACATGTCTTTCGCTATTTAAATAGAAGAAAAAAAAGACTGGGACGTAAATTCAGCAGTGAGATTGCTCCCCTTTTCGTTGATTCAATTGCTGAAAAAGCACTGCAAGGAACTCAACCTTATTCTGTATCCATTCCAATCCCGAAAGGATTATCAGACGAGCAAAAAGATTGGATCTCTCACCCTAGTACAAGAGCGCTAATCGGACAATTATTGTATCAAATGGTCAAGGAACCGGTAAAACCATTGCAATTGGATCTTCCTACACCACAAGCTTCACCAGACGATGAGTCAAAATCATCATTCAAAACAAATAAAACAATTCAAAACTTCGCCAAGAAGACGTTCTTAAATTTCGATGATGACGAAGATTAATAAAAAAACGCAAGGATCCAATAAACTCCTTGCGTTTTTTTATTGGGTGGTATCTCCTACACTGTGAACTTCTTCTCATCACATATAGACCACAGCACACACGTAGGTTACAAATAACACTAAAAACGCTGATATTTAAATATATAACAATTTCAGTTATTCTATATTCCTCTCTTCTACAAATCAATCCTATGTAGACCACATATCATAAATAGACCATATACTCTCCTCATTTCCATGAAAGTTTATACCATAAACAAAACTAAATATAAACGATCTATTATGTTATAGCTCTACTTAATCCACATATAACTCTACATATGGCAAACGCATTCTTTATTGACCATAAAATCAGGAAGAACCGCCTTAAAAAATCGAACTATTTCTCTATAAACCTATGGAAATATGTCGTTTTGAATCTAGTCTTCTAGCAATGATTGTTAAAAATCATCTCTCTATACAACCATATATTCATTAATTCATGTTTCTACTATATATCGGACACATCATATGAAGTCCTATTTTTCTTCTAAATCTAGATCACCTGGATATTTGTTTCTCAATGATTCCTGACCTTAGCATATGATATGATAGAAATGTACCTTGCTAGTATTTCATATATAGACTCCAACTTACATATAGACAACATTTTTTGAAGAGGTGAGAAGATGGAACAGTTTTGGAGGATCAGCGATTTTGCAAAAGAAATTGGAAAACATATGAATACCATTGATGGCTGGTTTAAGTCATTAGAAGAGAAGAACATTCACTATGTCAATCGTACAGAAAATGGAGAAAAAATATATGATTCATTGGATTTAAAAGTTGCTCATTATATAAAGCAACAAAGAGAGCAAAAATGGGCGCTTGATATTATCTTTGATAGTTTGTCCTCTCAGTTTGATCTTAGGCCAGCACCAAAGGAAGAGGTATCCGTTTCAACACCACATAGTGTTTATAGCATTGATTTAGAACAATTAAAAAGAGAAATACTAAGTGCAGCTGAAGAAATGGCTGCTACTCATATCAATGAAGTGAAGGAACAATATGAAGCGATTATTCAGAAATTACCGCAACCAAAGTCTCCAGAACAAGAAAGGGAAGAACGATTAGAATCGATGATTCTTCGAAGACGCGTGGAAATGAAGTTAGAAAGGGAAGCCATTGATCAATGGAAGCAGCAGCCTGAAGAATTACGTTTTAAAAAAGTTGGATTTTTCCGTAAAGAAGAGGACTGGGGGAAACGAGACGAATTTATTCGGCAGTATATTAATGAACGATTTGAGGAAAGGGTGAAAGAATCGTTTAAATAAGTGAAGGATACCTCAATGATCGAGAAAATTATACAACTGCCAGAAGCAAAATTAAACGATAATACCCTAATGGAGACAACAACGGTGAAGCTTGCAGGGTAGTTTGTGTTTTAGTTGAAGGTATAGATTATGCGTTCCTTGTTTCGCCTGAAGGAGAAAATTCTCTGTATCATGTCGCAAGAAATGGCAACATAAAAAGAAGCCGCATCGCGGCTATTTTTTATTCCTCATCTAAAAGCGCTATGATCTGGTTTAGCGCAGCTGCATTGTCACCCTTCCTGAACTTCTCTATAAAATCAATGTAGAGCAGCTCGAATACTCGCTCCAAGGTATAACCATGGCCTGGCTGCACTTCTTCCATATCGGCCAGGAGGATTTCACCTCGCAGCGCAAACTTTCGCCGCATGCGTAGCTGCAAGACTGTCATTTCTTTCTGGACTTCCCGGTGCATCATTTTAAATACATTTTTTCCTTGTTGCTGCAGCTGTTGTTCTTTTCCGGCTTTTTGATCTAGTGACGTCAACATTCTAAAAATGGCGCGCGGATCCGGATTCTTTTTTGCGTAAAGAAGGAAGTCATTATATAGAAGGTTTATTAAAACGTTTTGATCAAAAGACATTTCAGAGAGTTCCTGGATATCCTCGCAGAAAACCTCGGCCCGGAGATAAAGGTTTAATGGTACTTCTATATGCAAAAGGACCGAGCTACTTTTATTCATCCGGTGTAACATCCTGCCGATAAAATCAGAGCTGTTTATTAAGGAGAGTTCTTCTGCCATAAGATTGGCCCGGCTATATTTCCCCATCGTTGTATCCTCCCAGCTGCATTTTCTTATATGCTTCTATAAATACGCGGTGTGCTGCTTTTCTAACACTGCATTTCCACTCGGCAGCCAATTCCCCGATCTTCTGGTATATTTCATGGTCCACTTTGCAATGAACCGTATATGGCCCATCTTTGTATGTGATTTCCGGATAAACAAATATCTGCTCCAGGCCGAATAATAAAATGTCCGTTCCCAGGGCTGTTTTGGAACCGTTCCAGGAGCGCCTGGACTCAACTCTTAATTTATAATCAATTGCTTCAGTTATCGGTATCTTGATGTCGTGGAGCTTATCCGATCTTACTTTTCTTTGCTGAGGTTGCTCGCTTTTCTTCCTGGGAGTAGAGAGAACCGGGTTTAAGTGCTTTTCCTTCCTCATTACTATTCTCCTTTCAAAATAGGTTTTATCCCAGGGGTGGTTGGTCAGTCTGTCAAATGGCAACCACTTTTACGGAAGTGAAGGGGGGTATATTTGTTCCCTGGAATGGCAAGGCTGGCATTAAGTGAGGTGATTCGGAATGGCGAAAGATAAAGGCATTTCAAAAGAAATTGCAACTAAGCTCGCGAGTAAGGGATCGACTCTTTCATATGTAAAGAGCACGACTGCCAAAAAATAATTAACCGATCCTTATGGTGATTCCACCTTTTTCAATAATTCGGTGCAGCTGCGGAGCTTCTTTCCTGGTATAGTTTTGTTCCTTCCAGGCTTCTTCTTCATCTATCCCCCAGCCTGGGCAGGGGAGAGTGACGTCAGCTCTTTTGTGTTTTTCCAATATACTTTTATATTCATTGGAGTGGGCTGCAATAAATAAGGCAAGCCGGATGATCTGGTTGCGGTCTAGGTTCGTTGCTTTGAATAAATCATCTACATAAGTTTTATAAATATCCGAGTATCGGACTGTTGGCCGGTAAACCATTTTGCATTCCCCCTTTTACTAAAAGTATATTGACGTCATCTGGTCAAAATGACAGCTGGTCAAAAATAAAAAGGCCCCACAATGAACTTGTTACCGAATCAAAAACAGGGCTCTTGCAACTGGCTCAACAAATTAGCTGCTCAATCATAATAAGATTGACGACTTGAAAGATGATCCATATGTATTCAATTAATGACGGGTGCTTTAATCAGTCCAGATCGTACAGAAGTTGAAGAATATAATAAGACCGTATTGCTTTAAATTTAGAATAGAAAAATGAAACAGTAGATTTTAAAAGGAGGGTGTCCCAAATGCTATACTTTCGGGACACCCTCCTCCTTGCTGCAGCAAAAGACACTAGAAGCAAATAGAGAAGAATTCTTTAAGTTCATTGTTAAGGTCGGTCAAATATGAAAAGCACATTAGTTCAAGTTCTAATAGGAATCACACCAACATTTTGCGTAAAACATACGCTAAGCAAAAAAGTTATATAACTTTAGGAATATTTGATTTGTATTAACAAATTACTAGGATAATTTGCTTGTTTTTTATTACAAAAAAATTAATTATTTTTACTTATTTTTACTAATATTACAAAAAGATTTGTATAATTTATGGAATTCAATTGGTTATTATGTTAAATTCAGTAAACATAGTTAGTATGTTGTGACCGTCAAGTAGAATGATACAATTTTTGCTGATTAATTTGAGACACTTTGTTCACCAAAAATCGTTTTTCGATGTTTCATTCTCCAACTATCTTCATTTAAATGAACTATTTCCACTCGATGTAAGATCCGGTCCAGTATAGCTGTCGTGATGGCTTGGTCGCCCAATAGCTCACCCCATTCTTTAGGCCCTTTATTAGATGTAAGTATAATCGAGGTTTGGTTATAAAGGGTGTTAATGAGATGGAAGAACATATTAGCTTCCTGTTTATCCATTGCCATAAACATCAAATCATCAATAATAACCAAATCTGCTTCTCTTATTCGCTTCATTCTTGTTTTGGATTTCCTCGTTATTTCTTCAGTCTTTAATGCCTGAATTAAATCTCCCATAGTGGTAAAGATCACTTTATATCCCTGGTTTAAAGCTTCTATTCCTAAACCTATCGAAAGATGGGTCTTACCGACACCTGGCGGTCCTAGAAAAATGATGTTATATAGCTGCTCAATCCATGTTAAATCTTTTAACTGGTTTAACTTCTTACTGCTCAAAGACTTTTGCTCATTCACATTATACTCATCCACAGTACTATGGAAGGGAAACGTCGCCCACTTAAATCGCCTTTCCAGCTGCTTTTCATCTCTGCGTTTTTGTTCATAGGTTACTACATCTAGTAGAAACTGAGTAAAGGACAAGTCCCTTTTCTCAGCTTCTCTTATTAACTCTGGCAATCGATCAGCTGTTTCAGCTAACCGAAGGGACCTTAATTTATCTTGGACCTCCTGAAGCTGATTCAA